>NZ_JBHXME010000010.1:0-109469 GCF_042721125.1 Streptomyces sp. NPDC058469 | reverse complement strand
CGGGTCGGGAACCAGACCGGCGGACGGGTCGGGTTCTTTCTCGACACCGACGACTTCGCCCGCGACCACGCCCACATGCTCGCCGCGGGCGTGATCTTCCTGGAGGAGCCGCGCCACGAGCCGTACGGTTCCGTCGCCGTCTTCCAGGACCTGTACGGAAACCGCTGGGACCTGCTCCAGCCCGCCGCCTGACCCTCGTACCCCTGGCCCCCCGCGCCCCCTCATCCCGCTCACCGAACGACGACCGAGGAACCACCGCACATGTCATCTACGCGCATAGACGCCGACTCCCTCCGCCGGCTCCCCAAGGCCGTGCTGCACGACCACCTCGACGGCGGTCTGCGCCCCGCCACCGTGGTGGAGCTCGCGGAGGCGGTCGGGCACACGCTGCCCACCACCGACCCGGACGAACTCGCCGCCTGGTACTTCGACGCCGCCAACTCCGGTGATCTGGTGCGCTACATCGCCACCTTCGAGCACACCCTCGCCGTGATGCAGAACCGCGAGGGCCTGCTGCGAACCGCCGAGGAGTACGTCCTCGACCTGGCCGCCGACGGCGTCGTCTACGGCGAGGTGCGCTACGCCCCCGAGCTGAACACCAACGGCGGGCTCGCGCTCGCCGAGGTCGTCGAGACCGTCCAGGAGGGTCTCGCGGCAGGTATGGCCAAGGCCGCGGCAGCGGGGACACCGGTCCAGGTGCGGACGTTGCTGTGCGGGATGCGGATGTTCGACCGGGTCGGCGAGGCCGCCGACCTCGCGGTGGCCTTCCGGGACGCCGGTGTCGTCGGCTTCGACATCGCCGGTGCCGAGGACGGCTTCCCGCCCGCCGACCACCTCGCCGCCTTCGAGCACCTGCGCCGCGAGAGCGTCCCGTTCACCATCCACGCCGGTGAGGCGCACGGCCTGCCCAGCATCCACCAGGCACTGCAGGTGTGCGGCGCCCAGCGCATCGGCCACGGCGTCCGCATCACCGAGGACATCGTCGACGGCAAGCTCGGCCGCCTGGCCGGCTGGGTCCGTGACCGCCGTATCGCCCTGGAGATGTGCCCGACCTCCAACCTCCAGACGGGCGCGGCCACTTCGATCGCCGAGCACCCCATCACCGCCCTGAAGGACCTCGGCTTCCGCGTCACCCTCAACACCGACAACCGACTGGTGTCCGGTACGACGATGACGCGCGAGATGTCCCTGCTGGTCGAGGAGGCGGGCTGGAGCGTCGAGGACCTGCGCACGGTCACGGTGAACGCCTTGAAGAGCGCGTTCATCCCGTACGACGAGCGCAGGGCCCTCATCGAGGACGTCGTCCTGCCGGGTTACGCCTCCGCGCTCTGAAGCAGCCCGCGCACATACGCGGCCTGTCCGACGTGCTCAAGATCGTCGGACAGGACGCTGACCAGCCGTACGCCCAGGGTGACCGGCGGGTCCCAGCGCTCGTCGACGATCCGCTCGTAGTCCTCGGGGGTCAGCCCGCGCAGATACGCGAGCGTCTGGTCGTGGACGGCGTCGTAGTACCCGGTGAGCTGCCCGGCGGACTCGACGCGCACCTTGCCGACCTTCGCGGCGGTGTGGCCGTACCCGGTGTCCTTGGCCGGCAGATCGAGGCCGAAGCGCTTCTCCCAGCCCTGGGCCAGCCATACCTGGTCGAGGCCGGCGGCGTCGGCG
Organism: Streptomyces sp. NPDC058469; assembly: GCF_042721125.1. Taxonomy (NCBI): domain Bacteria; kingdom Bacillati; phylum Actinomycetota; class Actinomycetes; order Kitasatosporales; family Streptomycetaceae; genus Streptomyces; species Streptomyces sp. NPDC058469. The sequence continues at coordinate 107,807 of NZ_JBHXME010000010.1, read as the reverse complement.
ACATGGTCGTCCTGGACGCGGGTGAGATGCCAGACCAGCCAGGCGATCGAGTTGGCGTCGGGGGCCAGGCGGGCGTGCAGTTGGTCAGGGGTGAGGCCGTCGAGGGCGGCATGGACTTCTTCCTGGACGCGGCCGTACGCGTCGATGAGGATGTCGTTGGCATGCATACGACCACCATCGCGCATCGCCGTCCGTCATGCGGCCGGAGTGCCGGTTTCCAGGAGCGTCATCAGGGCCCGGGCCGCCGGACTGGTGGCCTGCGGGGGCGGGAGCAGGGCCACCGTCTCGTACACCTCCTCGCCGGTTCCCTTGAGGGGGAGCGCGGTGAGGGGCTCGCGCTTGTGGCGGAAGTGCTGGGGGACCACCGCGATACCGAGGTTCTCGTCGATCAGGTCGAGGAGGCTGTGCACGTCGTTGACCTCCAGTGCGACGGTCCGCCGTACGCCCGCCGCGGCGAAGACGGCGTCGGTGGTGCGGCGCGAGGCCCAGTCCGGGTGGAAGTCGACGAAGACCTCGCCGCCGAGGTCGTCCGGAGTGACCGCCGCGCCGGTCTCCGCGAGCCGGTGGCTGGGATGGCACAGCACGGTCATCGGCTCGCTGGTCAGCGATACGGAACGGAGTTGATCGGTGTCCGCTTGAGTGCGGTAGGCGAACGCCAGGTCCAGGCGTCCGGCCGCGACCTCCTCCGCCAGCGCGCCCGAACCCGCCTGCCGCAAGCGGATCTCCACGTCGGGATGCCGGCGCCGGAACGCCGCGAGCAGTCCCGCCACATGCACCCCGGCGATGCACTGCTCGGTGCCCAGCGACAGCGTGCCGCGCAGCACGCCCTGCACCGCGGCCACCGCCTCGTGCGCCGAGCGGACCTGCGCCAGAATGCGCTCCGCCTCGCCGAGCAGCGCCCGGCCGGCCTCCGTGAGCGTGACCCGGCGCGTGGTGCGGACGAACAGCGGGGTCTGCAACTCCCGCTCCAGGGCGCGGATCGACGCCGACAGGCCCGACTGGGACACCATCAGCCGCTCGGCCGCATGGGTGAAGTGCTGGTCCTCGGCGACGGCGATGAAATGCTGGAGATGACGCAGTTCCATGATTGAGAAGCGTAACCGCTGAATTCCATCGGATTCTTCTGTTGGACCACTGCCCGCAGGTCACGACAGAGTGGGCGGTGGTTCCCTGGAACCGGTATCCCGTGTGCCAACCCCTCTGGAGTCGCGTTGTACACCGCACACCCCGACCGCTACGCGGACCTGCCCTACCGGCGCACCGGACGCAGCGGTCTGAAGCTGCCCGCGATCTCGCTCGGCCTGTGGCACAACTTCGGGCCCGACCGCCCGGTCGACACCCAGCGCGCCATCCTGCGCCGCGCCTTCGACCTCGGCGTCACCCACTTCGACCTGGCCAACAACTACGGCCCGCCGCCCGGCGCCGCCGAGTCCGCCCTCGGCGAGGCGCTGAAGGCGGACTTCGGGTCGTACCGCGACGAACTGGTGATCTCCACCAAGGCCGGCTATCTGATGTGGCCCGGCCCCTACGGCGAGTGGGGTTCGCGCAAGTACGTGCTGTCCTCGCTGGACCAGAGCCTCAGCCGGATGGGCCTGGACTACGTCGACATCTTCTACTCGCACCGCCCCGACCCGGAGACTCCCCTGGAGGAGACGATGGGCGCCTTGCACTCCGCGGTCCAGCAGGGCAAGGCGCTCTACGTCGGCATCTCCAACTACTCGGCGGAGCAGACCCGGGAGGCCGCGCGCATCCTCGGCGAGCTGGGCACCCCGCTCCTCATCCACCAGCCGCGCTACTCGATGCTCGACCGCCGCCCCGAGGACGAGGGCCTGCTCGGCGCCCTCGACGAGCTCCAGGTCGGCTCCATCGTCTTCTCGCCGCTGGAGCAGGGGCTGCTCAGCTCCCGCTACCTCGACGGCATCCCGGAGGGTTCCCGGGCGGCGAGCGACAGCCCGTTCCTGAACTCCGACGCGGTCACCGAGGACCTGGTGGGACAGCTGCGCGCCCTCAACGAGATCGCCAAGGGGCGCGGTCAGACGCTGGCCCAGCTGGCCCTGGCCTGGGTGCTGCGCGGTGGGCGGGTGACCTCCGCACTGGTCGGTGCGAGCAGCCCGCAGCAGATCGAGGACAGCGTCGCGGCCACCCGCAACCTGGACTTCGACGCCGACGAGCTGGCCCGCATCGACGCCATCGTCAGGCCGTAAGCCGCTCGCTGACCTCCCAGAGGCGGGCGGCCGCCTCTGGGTGGACGGCGTAGGGCAGCACCCCCGGGGTGTTCTCCCCGGCGTACCAGGCGGCCTCGTTCTCGGGGGTCACCAGCGGGCTGATGTCGACGTTCTCGCAGTAGACCCCGCCGAGACCGTCGAGCTGCGGGCTGGTCGCGCACCAGACGCTGGTGGCCGCGCCCTGCTGCACGGTCTTCAGCTGGCGCTCGGGGTCACGGACGGGCTTGCCCTCGCTGTCGAGTGCTCCCGCAGCCTGGAGCACCGCCGGGTCGAGGTGCTTGACCAGACCGGTGTCGATGATCAGGCCCGGGTGCACAGCGAAGGCCCGGATGCCCTCGGCCTGGCCGCGCCGGTCCGCCTCCACGGCGAACAGGGCGTTGGCGGTCTTCGACTGGCCGTAGGCCACGAACGGTTCGTACTTCCTGTGCTCGAACTGCAGGTCGTCGAAGTCGACCCCGGCGAAGCGGATGCCCCGCGACGACAGCACCACGACCCGCGCGCCCTTCGCCGCGACCAACGCGGGCCACAGGCGGGTCGTCAGCTGGAAGTGGCCGAGGTGGTTGGCGGCGAACTGCGCCTCGTAGCCGCGCGCGTCCCGCGCCAGCGGGGTCGCCATGATCCCGGCGTTGTTGACCAGGAGGTGCAGCGGACGCCCGGAGCCCAGGAACTTCTCCGTGAAGGCGTCGATGGACGCAGGGTCCAGCAGGTCCATGTGCTCGACCTCGGCTCCGGGGATGACTTCAAGTGCCTTCCGGGCCCGTTCCACATCCCTCGCCGGCACGACGATCCGGGCCCCGGCGCCGTGCAGCACGCGGGCCGTCTCCAGGCCGATGCCGGAATAGCCGCCCGTGACGATCGCGACCTTGCCGGTCAGGTCGACGCCTTTGATCACCTCCTCGGCGGTGGACGCGGCGCCGAAGCCGGAACCCAGGGGGTGCTGCTGTGTGGTGGTCATGACTGGCTCTCTCCTCAACGTCCTCGACGTGCTCAACCCGAGCTGTCCAGACCACCGTAGGAGGACGGATCCGTACGATGAATACTTGAAAATCCGCATAACTTGCGTGATAGTTCGAGCATGACCGCGGATCCCCTGTCCGACGCCCTCGCCGTCGCCGACGCCCGCAGTGTGTTCTCCGGCGGTTTCACGGCCGGCGGCGACTGGGCCATCCAACTGCGCGGACGCGACCGGCTGAAGGTCAACGCCGTGGTGCAGGGCAGCTGTCTGCTGGTCCGCGAGCCGGGCGGCGAACCCCTGCGGCTCACCGAGGGGGACGTCGTGATCTCCGACGGCGGGCAGCCGTACACACTGTGCAGCCGGCCCGGCGTCGAGCCGACCGACTCCGAGGACGTCGTCATGGACCCGGAGACCCGGATGGGCCGGCTCGGGCAGGGCGAGGCGGTGGACGTCGCCTGCGTGTCCGGTCACATCGACCTGAGCCGCGACCGCGGCGACCTGTTGCGGCGGGCGTTGCCGGAACTCGTCCACGTACGGGCCGACTCGCCCGAGGCGGGTGTACTGCGGTGGCTCATCGGGCAGTTGGCGGCGGAGATGCGGACGCGCCGGGCCGGGGTCGAGTTCGTCTCGGCGCAGCTCGCGCAGCTGATGTTCGTGCAGGTGCTGCGGGTCTGCCTGACCGACTCGGACGGGCTGCCGCCCGGCTGGCTGCGCGCCCTCGCCGACGAACGGCTCGCCCCCGCCCTGCGCCTGATGCACGGCGACCCGGCCCACCCCTGGCAGCTGGAGGAGCTGGCCCGGGCTGCGGCGATGTCCCGCACCACGTTCGCCGTACGGTTCAAGGAGGCGGCCGGCGTGCCGCCCCTGACGTACCTGCTCAACTGGCGTATGAATCTTGCCGCCCGGGCCCTCCGTCAGGACGCCGCCCCGGTCGGCGCGCTCGCCCGTTCCGTCGGCTACACCTCCGAGAGCGCCTTCAGCAACGCCTTCAAGCGGGCGGTCGGGGTGGCGCCGCGGCGGTATCGAGAGGAAGCCCTGGCTAGGAGCTGAGCCGTTCTTGGAGGCGCACGGTGACCCGGTCGCCCTCGCCCTTTTCGATGGCCTTGCGGAGATCGGCTTTCACGGGGAGTTTGTGGGTGCCGTCGCCGAGGGCCATGAACGAACTGCGGAAAGGGTGTCCGTCGATCGTGCCGCGGACCTTGACCAGACCGCGGGTGCCGAAGAACGCGACGGACTCCGGCCAGACGAGATAGGTCCAGCCCGCGTCGTTCGGGCTTTTGATCAATTCGGCGGTGAATTCCTCGTTCAACGGGGTGCCCGTACTCATGATGTCCTCCGCTCGGGGTGGCCTGACGTACAAGAGACCAGCCCGAGCGGGAAAACTCATCGCGGACGCCGGCCCTCAGGCCCCGGCGGGCACCCGGTCGAGGAACCCGAGCACGGAGCGGATACGGCCGTCCCCGTCCAGCGTGATCACGTCGAACCCGGCGACGGGCGCCGACCCTCCCCCGGAGGGGGTGCCCCCATCCTCGCTCACCAACTCCCAAGAGAAGCGCGCGGTGTCGTGGTGCCCGTCGACGGCGCCCAGTGGACGGAAGGCGAACCCCGGGAACCGCTCGTGCGCCCCGGCGATCAGCCCCGCGATCTCCGTGTGGCCGGTGACTGTCGCCAGCGGGTCGGTGTACGTACCCTCGACGGACCAGGCGGCGGCGACGGCCTTCGCCAGGGCCTCCGGTTCGCCCGCGTTCCAGGCCTCGAAGTAACGGGCGACGGCACTCTCGTATCGGTCGGTGTTCGCGGACATGGTGAATCAGCCTCCAGCGAGGTCGTTCGTACTGGTCAGGGCCCGGATCCCGATGCCTGCCGACCCGGTGCCTCCACTCTGCCGGGGCTCGCGGGAAGCGTCGATTACCCCTCGGGTAATGACGGTGGGAGAACACCGCAAAACGGGCTGCGAAGCTTTTCGGCCAATGAAGGCTGTGAATATGCCAAGAGAGTGGCTAAAAAGTCGTGGTGACAGTGTTTCAGGAGTGAACATACTCGTCTGCTAGGGCATAACTTCCCGAATGCCAGGGCATAGCTTCACGAGGCAAATCCGCCATCGTGCGCACCACCTGAGCCACCCGAGCCGCCATCAGAGCCGCATGGAAAGCGAGGCCCGACCGGCAATCGACACGCGACGGGGGAGTGATCGTGCACGACGAATTCCTGTGCCATGTCACCGCGTACGGTACCTGCGGCGGACAGCGCGTCGGGGTGCCTCTGGGAACCTACCGTGCGCCGACCCTGGCACTCGCCTTGTGGTGGTTACGGGACCGCGCGGTGTGGATGGCCGACCGGCTCGACCCGCAACCGGAGAACCCGCGCTTCCCCAGGGGTGCCCTGGTACCGGTCTCCGATACGGCCCCCGACGTGCCCCGGGCGTTACGTACCTGGTCGCGTGACGTCGGTCAACAGGAGCAGGTCGCCTACGAGTTGGCGGCCGGACGGCTGGTGCAGATCGCCGTCAGTGATGAAACCACCGAGTACGAGCTGCTCGCCGAATCGGTGGACGCCCTCCGTATGCAGCGGACCACTCCGGCACTCGTCGTCCCCGTCGCCTGACACGTGTCGATCACCGCCCCCCCTGACCGCTGGCCGGGCGCACAGGTGGACGAATCGGTAGAATTCGGGGCATGTCAGAGCGGCCGAACGCGCCGACTGCGCCCGAACTCCTCCTGGAGACGGAATCGGGCTCCACGGTCATGACCCCGGGCCGCGACTACCACGTCGGCCGCGATCCGCTCAGCGACATCGTCATCGACGACGCCCGGGTCTCCTGGCACCACGCGGTCCTACGGCCCGACGCCGGCCACTGGACGCTGGAGGACGAGCACAGCACGAACGGCACCTACGCCGACGGCCGCCGCGTCGACGCGTGGGGCGTCGGCCCGGGCAGCGTGATCCGCTTCGGCAATCCGGCCGACGGCCCGCGCGTCGTCCTCGCCGACCGTCCCGCCCCGGCCCCGGAACGCCCCTCAGCCGTGTCCATGCCCGCCCTCACCGGCACCTTCCGGCAGCCGACCACCGTACGACCGCTGCCCAGCCGTACCGTTCGCATCGGCCGGGCCGACGACAACGACCTCGTCGTCGACGACCTGATCGTCTCCCGCCGCCACGCCGAGCTGCGGGCCATGCCGGACGGGACGTACGAGATCGTCGACCTCGGCAGCCACAACGGCACCTATCTCAACGGCCAGCCCGTCGCCCGCGCCCCGATCGGACCGGGTGACATCGTCGGCATCGGACACTCCGCGTTCTGTCTCGTCGGCGACCAGCTGCAGGAGTACGTCGACACCGGCGAGGTCTCCCTCGACGTGCAGGACCTCACGGTCGCCGTCGACCACGGCCGCAAGGTTCTCCTCGACCAGGTGTCGTTCCCGGTCGGCGAGAAATGCCTGCTCGCCGTCGTCGGACCCAGCGGCGCCGGCAAGTCCACCCTGCTCAACGCGCTCACCGGCCAGCGCCCCGCCGACCGCGGCACCGTCCTCTACGACGGCCGCGACCTCTACCGCGACTACGCCGAACTGCGCCAGCGCATCGGCCTGGTCCCGCAGGACGACATCCTGCACGCCCAGCTGACCGTGCACAGCGCCCTGTCCTACGCGGCCGAGCTGCGCTTCCCCCAGGACACCGCCAAGGCCGAACGGCAGGCCAGGGTCGACGAGGTCATCCGCGAACTCGGCCTCGAACAGCGTGCCGCGCAGCCCGTGCACAGCCTCTCCGGCGGCCAGCGCAAGCGGGTCAGCGTGGCCCTGGAACTGCTGACCAAGCCCTCGCTGCTCTTCCTCGACGAACCGACCTCCGGACTCGACCCGGGCATGGACCGCTCGGTGATGCACATGCTGCGCGGCCTCGCCGACGACGGCCGTACCGTCATCGTCGTCACCCACAGCGTCCTCAGCCTCGACGTCTGCGACCGCCTCCTCGTGCTCGCGCCCGGCGGCAAGGTCGCCTACTACGGGCCGCCCGACGACGCCCTCGCCTACTTCGGCTTCGAGCACTGGCCGGAGGCCTTCGAGGCCTTCGAGCGGGACCAGGAACGGGACTGGGCAGGGGAGTTCAGGGACTCGCCCTTCCAACGCCGGTACATCGTCAATGCCACCGCGCAGCCCCACCTGCTCGGCTCGGGCCCGGTCGCCGTGGCACCACCGCCCAGGCCCCGCAGCCGTAGCGCACAACTCGGCACCCTGGTCCGCCGTTACACCGCGGCTCTCGCCGCCGACCGGACCTTCCTCGTCATCATGATCGCGCTGCCGTTCGTCATGGGCGCGATGGCCCGCGCACTGGCCGGGAGTGAACTGACCCGGGAGACGGCGATGAACGCGCTGCTCATCCTGTGCGTCGGCGGCGTCCTCACCGGCGCGGCCAACGCCGTGCGCGAACTCGTCAAGGAACGTGCGATCTACCGGCGCGAGAGAGCCGTCGGCCTGTCCAGATCGGCGTATCTGCTCTCCAAGGTCGTCGTCCTGGGCGCGATCACCGTGGCGCAGGCCGTGGTGCTCACCCTGGTCGGACTGTTCGGTGTCGACCTCAACGCCCCACGCAGCAAAGGGGTGTTGATGCCACCCCTGATCGAAATCACCGTGGCCGTGGCCTTGTTGGCCTTCACCGCGATGATGCTCGGGCTGCTGGTCTCCGCGACGGTGCGCAAGGAGGAGGTGACGATGCCGCTGCTCGTGCTGCTCGCCATCGTCCAAGTGGTGTTCTGCGGCGCCCTGTTGAAGCTGCACGGCGTACCCGGCCTGGAACAGCTGTCGTGGCTCGTTCCCTCCCGGTGGGCGCTCGGCGGGATGGCCGGCACCATCGGGCTGGCCAGGATCGTGCCGGGCGAGCTGACCGGCGATCCGATGTTCCGGCACTCGGCCGGGGTGTGGCTGCTCAACATGGGCATGCTGATCGTGCTGTCGCTGCTCTTCGGCTTCCTGGTGTCCCGGCTGCTGCGGCGGCACGAACCCGCCGTGATGCGGAAATAGGGGCCGCCACGATGACGATCCCGCCCGCCGGCTTCCGGCCCACGCACGTCGTCCCCGAGCACGGGATGCCCGCCTGGGAGGCCCCGGACCCCGCCCGCCCCACCGTGCCGCTCGACGCGCTGCTCCCGGTCCAGTTGCTGGAGCGGCGCGGCGACTGGGCCCACGCCCTGTGCTCCAACGGCTGGTCCGCCTGGGTCGACGGCCGCCACCTGATCTCCGTCTCCCAGGACCCGCCGGCGGCCGGCGGCCCATTGACCCGCACCGCCGACCCACGCCCGCTGCTCGCCCGCGCCGAACAGGCCCTCGTCCGCTACCGCAGCGCCGTCGAGGACCTCGCGGGCGGCGGCCTCGACGGCGCCACCTTCCAGGGCCGCACCAAGGGCCTGCGGATCGGCGTGGTCGTCGACGGCGAATCCGTCTGGCTCTACGACGCCGACCACGAGCGCTGGGTCTACGGCGACGGCACCCGCCTCAGCACCTACGCCTCGGACGACGGACCCCACGCCGAACCGGCCGACCCCGGCCACGCCCCCACCCAGGTCGTGAGCCCCGATGGCCCGTGACGCGAGCCTGTTCTCCGGCCGGCCCTCCGAGCTGATCGGGCAGCAGATCGCCGGCTACCGCATCGAGGACGAGATCGGCCGCGGCGGCATGGCCGTCGTCTACCGCGCCCACGACCTGCGCCTCGACCGCACGGTCGCCCTCAAGCTCCTGGCCCCCGAACTCGCCCGCAACGACACCTTCCGCAAACGCTTCACCCATGAGTCCCGGGTCGCCGCCGCGATCGACCACCCGCACATCGTCCCCGTCTTCGAGGCGGGCGAGACGGACGGCGTCCTGTACATCGCCATGCGCTACGTCGCCGGCAGCGACCTGCGTCATCTCCTGGACCGGGAAGGCCCGTTGGCGCTCCCGACGGCCACGCGCATCGCCACGCAGGTCGCGTCCGCGCTGGACGCCGCCCACGAACACGGGCTCGTCCACCGGGACGTGAAACCCGGCAACATCCTCGTGGCCCGCGGCACCGACAGCGACCACCCCGAGCACGTCTACCTCACCGACTTCGGCCTGACGAAGAAGTCGCTGTCCCTGACCGGGTTCACGACCGTGGGACAGTTCGTCGGCACGCTCGACTACGTCGCTCCCGAGCAGATCTCCGGGCGGCCGGTCGACGGGCGGTGCGACGTGTACGGGCTCGCCTGCGTCGTCTACGAGACCCTTGCGGGTCGGCCGCCGTTCCGGCGGGACGACGACATGGCTCTGCTGTGGGCGCACCAGTACGACATGCCTCCGGCGGTCAGCGAGTCCCGGTCTGATCTGCCGGTTCACGTCGACGAGGTCTTCGCCAGGGCGTTGGCGAAGAGCCCTGATGATCGGTACGAGTCCTGCCTGGCGTTTGTGACGGAGTTGCGCGGGGGTGAGTCCGGGCATGCTCCTACCGAGGTGGACCTACGGGTGGCTCGGGGACGGAATGAGGGGCCTCCTGCGCCGCCGCAGTGGGCGGAGCCGGTGTTCAAGCGGCGTGACTGAGGTGTTTTGTCTGCGGGTCCGATGTGGTTGGTCGCGCAGTTCCCCGCGCACCTTTGGGGCGCGCTGCAGTTGCCGGAACCAGGCCGTTTCCTTCGAATCACTCCACTGACGACAGGACGACGGCGGGGAGGTGATCCGAAAAGGAGGCGCCCTACGAGTCGTCCCAAATCCAGTGGATTCTCCGCTGCGGGCGAGGCACAATCCCCGGGGAACCGGGGCGAGGGGGAGCTTGATTGGACGTGTTCGCGTGTGCCGGGTGCGGCACGGAGCTGACGGCGCCGGTGTCCCGGGTCGCCCTCCCCGTCCACACCCACTACGGGGGTTGGGAGGAACTTCACCCTCCGCTGATGGAGCCCGCGACGTACGCAGTCGACCCTCAGCCCACCGGAGCGCCCTGGCGGCTGTGGAATGAGGTCGGAGCGGAAGCCGCTGCTAGGCAGGGCGTGTTCGCGCCGGTGTACTCGGTCTGCTTCGGCGCGCGGAACAGGATCGTCATCGCCCCCGGCGACTCCCGGTCCATGACCCTGATCCCCGACAAGTGCGAAGGCTACTGCCGGGGTGTGGATGGCCGGGCCGGTCCCAACCTGGCGTGCGAGCGGTGCGAGCGGGCCGTGGCCACCCGCCTGGACGACTGCGGAATGTGGCAGACGGTGTGGCTTGAGCCCAACGCGGTCGTACGCCGCCCCTCGGGGCTCGCGGCCGGTCCGCCTCCGGACTGGGACGATCTGGAACGCACTGAACATCGCGTCCCACCCATCGAACTCGACGGGTCGTGGAGCCGTCGCTGGGAGGCGGCGGTCGGCGTCGCACTGGCCCATCTCGTGGCGGTCACCGAGGACCGGCCGGTGAACCTCCCCGCCGGTCCCCTCGCCGGGTTGCTCGGCCACGCCGTCGGCCGGTATCTCGCCGGCGGCCCCGGGGCCCGGTCCCTGGACCTGGCCGGCCCGGGTATCCAGCTGCCCCGGCCGCGTCCTGACGTCCTCCTCGTCCCACGCCACCCCCTCACGGGGGCCTCCTGGCGTCAGCCAGGCCATGAGGGGGCTGTGGTGCCGCTGGACAGCGGAGTCTGGGCGTACCTCGCCCATCCGGGCGAGACCTCGCCGATGCCCGCGACCGGAGGCCTCCCTGAGGGCGTCCTTCGCGACGACTACCCCCTGCCGCTGCGCCCCTGGCGCCCACTGACACCCCACCACCGCGCCTTCGAGGACACCCTGGTCCGGCTACCCGCCGTACGCGCCCCCCGGCTGGGCAGATATCGCGACGCGTACAGCCGGCCCGTTTCGCCTACGTCAGCGGGCTGACCGCCGGGATGCTATGGCTGCGCAGGTGCTCGTGGATCGTGTGAGCGCGGACGATCGCGGAGTCCACGGACAGCGGCTCGATCCGTGCCCACTGCGCGCGAGTCAACGACACAACCAGACCAACGATCTGATGATCTGAATGAAATAGCTAGACTTGTCCCGCGCCGTTCAGCGGCACGCGCCGCGCCTCTACCCTCCGACGCCTGATCCGCCACCCCGCCTCCACCCGCACCACCGTGTCCACGTACGTCACCGATCCGCACGAACCATCCGCTCTGATGCCCAGCCCCTTCGACCGCGCCCGGATCCGGCCGTCCGGCAGTTCCTCGATCACCACGTTGGTGACGTGGTGGGCGACGGAGTTCGCGGCGCCCAACGCGAGGGCCGCGTCCGTGAGTTGGGTGAGGCCGGTGAGTGTGCCCTGGTCGAAGTCGGTGAGGTCGTACTCGACGTCCGGGGTGAACACCTCGGCGGCGCGGTCGAGTTCGCCCTCGTCGACCAGGTGGCCGTGGAGTGCGATCAACTCCGTGATGGCCAGGCGGTCTTCGAGAGGCAATGCCATGTCTGCCCTTTCCTCGGGTGGGCGCACACTCTCATGGCTGGTGCTGCGGCTGCTTGGGGATTTCGACCTCGCCTCGCCGGTGGACCGGCCTTGCCAACAGGGCCCCGAGGAAACCCGCGATCAATCCCCACAGCGCGGCCAGCCCCACCGCCGACCACACCTCGGGCTTCAGGAAGAGGTCTCCGGACAGGCCGCCGCCCACGTCCCCGATGCCGAGGAGGGAGAGGCCGTAGTGGGCCGAGACGCGTCCGACGAGGCAGATCATGAGGACCGCGAGGGCGAAGGCGACCGCCAGGTGGACGGCGTGCTGCCAGGCGCGTACCCGGGCCGGTGAGCGGGCGGCCATCAGGAACGCGGTGGCCAGGAGCAGGAGCGCGTTCACGGCCAGGAGCCACCACACGCCGTTGTCGTGGGCGGCGAGCGAGCGCAGGTTCAGGGTGGAGACGTCCGGGGTGCGCAGGACCTCGTTCAGGAGGCGTGGGACGGGGAGGCCGAAGGGGCCGTCGACCCGGCCGTTCCAGGTGGCGCCGAGGCCGATCGTGAGGGCCAGCCAGACCAGGTTCGGCATGCCCAGCAGGATCAGGGCGAAGGTCTGGGCGGCGTAGCCGCGTGTCGCCGCCACGACGAGGGCCAGGACGACGCCGAGTGCTACGTAGGCCAGGAGCAGGGCTACCACCGCGAACGCGGCCGGGCGTACCGACGCGTGGAAGCGGAGGACGCCGGCGGGGAGGGGCGCGCCGGGGGAGACCAGGAGAGCCAGGACCAGTACCCCTGCCAGCCACAGCAGGCCGAACAGCACCGTCTGCGGTACGTCCGCCTCGAAGCCGACCTCGGGGGACGCGCCCAGCAGGTCGCCGATGTCGCCGAGGGTTCCGGTGCCGACGGAGATCGAGAACTTCTGGCGCGCGCCGAGGGCCACTCCGATCAGGCCGAGCAGCCACAGGACGGCGATACGGGCGGCCCAGCCGGCCAGTTCGGTGGCCGAGGCGACCGCCCGGTGCCGCAGGGGTCGTAGGAAACCTGCTGCGGTCATCAGGGCGCCGGCCAGTGTCACCGAGAGGGGGATGACGGTCAGGCCTGCCTTTGTGTCGGCGAGGGAGCCGGCGTTGCCGGTGAGTTTCACGGTGCCGCCCACGGCCGTCACCACCGTTGCCGTGACGACCCGGGGGAACGCGCCGTCCGGGAGGTCCGTCGCGCCCGCCGCCCACAGGCCCAGCGCGGCGACCACGCCCATGGAGAGCAGTCCGGCCAGCACCGTGCTCAGGGCCTGGAGCCAGCCGTGGCGGGCTACTGCCTGGTCAGAGGGGGTTCGGAGGGTCACGTTGTCACGCTAAGCAGCGGCAGGGGAGCGCGCCCGCCGGGAGGGCCGTCCGCGTCGGCTTGCGGGCGGACCGGGACCGGAGCACACAATGGGTTCGTTGTGGATAAAGCGGCATGAATCATAAGAAATGCCGCCTGAGCCCGCGTCGGGAAGAAGAGCTCGTGAGCGTCGAACCTCCGTCTTCAGGCCGCCCCACCGGACCGCCCTCCGGCCCGCTGTCGGGACCCTCCCAGCCACCTTCGGGCCCGCCCTCGCAGCCCTCGGGCGGCGGCGGTGCCGGGGCGCCTGAGCCGCACCGGCCCTGGTGGAAGTCGGCGCCACGCGTCGCGATCCTCACCACCGTCGTGGTGGCCGCCGTGGTCCTGGCCGTCGTCTTCACCCGCTCCGACGGCGGTTCGGGCAACACGGCCGGCAAGGGCGAGGTCTTCCTGCAGTCCGCGGCCAAGACCGGCCCTGACCCGTTCACGGAGTCCACCGCGACCGAGAACTCCGCCCCGCCCGTCTCCGCCTCACCCACCGCCTCGGAACCCGTGAACGCGGTACGCGGCGTCGACGGCGGCGCTCCCGGCCTCTACGGCGGCACCCAGAACGTCTCCAGCTGTGACGTCGAGAAGCAGATCAAGGCCCTCCAGGCGGCCCCGGCGAAGAACACGGCGTTCGCGTCCGTCGCCGGCGTCCAGCCCGCCGGAGTCCCCGCCTACCTGCGCTCACTCACCCCCGTACAACTGCGCATGGACACCCGCGTCACCAACCACGGCTACCGCGACGGCGCCGCCACGAGCTACCAGGCCGTCCTCCAGACCGGCACCGCCGTCCTCGTCGACGGCCACGGCGTGCCCCGCGTCCGCTGCGCCTGCGGCAACCCGCTGTCGCCGCCCGTCGCCCAGCAGACCACCCCCAAGCGCACCGGCGACACCTGGTCCTCGTACCGCCCGCAGAACGTCGTCGTGGTCACCCCCGCACCGCAGATCATCAACATCTTCGTGATCTACAACCCGGACAACGGCCACTGGTTCGGCCGCCACCACGGAGACACGGGCAAGCACGACCACAAGACCCCGCCGCCGGTGAACCCGGCCAGCCCCTCGGTGACCGTGTCCCCGCCGACGTCACCGTCCTCCAACTCCCCGTCACCGTGCGCCTCCACGGCCCCCGCTACGCCGGGAACGCCCGGCGCGTCCACGAGCCCGTGCCCGCCGACGTCGAGCGCACCGTCCTCCTCGTCCCCGAGCTCGGAGTCGCCGTCCTCCGAGCCGCCGTCGACGGAGTCGTCAGCTGCCTCTTCCGCCTCCTCGGCCTCGTCGTCCCCACCCGAATCGCTCGCTTCCGACACGACCACGACCTCGTCGTCCGGCTTCAGCGCGCCGGTTTCGTCGGTGACGAGTTCACCGTCACTCTGATCGGGGGGACTGCCGGGCGTGGGGCTGGGTACGAGCACTGGTACGACAGCGACCGGCAGTGCCGCCTTCCGAGAGAGACACGCATGATCGACCACCGGGACGGGGTAGTGATACCGACTCGTTTCGACGTGCCCGTGGAACCGCTGCGGCGGGCGGCGCACTACACCGGCGAACCCGGCTGCATCTCCGCGGCCCGGCACTTCACCCACCAGTTCCTGGAGCAGCTCAGAACCGAGTGGTGCGCCACGATCGACGACCAGTCCGACGGCGAACTGCTCCTGCTGGTCAGCGAGTTGGTCACCAACGCGGACCGGCACAGCAACGGCCCGTACATCCTGGAGCTGGAGGGCACGGACACCTCGGTGACGGTGTCCGTCTGCGACAGCAGCGTCGCCCTGCCCCGGCTCTTCGCCCGGGACCCCGAGCGCATCGGCCGGCACGGCCTGGAGATAGTCCACGCCCTGGCCGCGCAGGTGACCGTCGAACGGGTACCGGTCGGCAAGCGGGTGCGCGCCGTGGTGTACCTGAGCGGCGAGGACCGCTAGGCGATCACGCCCCGGTCCGGGTGGCCGTGATCAGTTCGTGCAGGTACCGCTTGGTGACCCGGCCGCCGTGCCGCGTCTCCAGCAGCTCCCGCAGACAGGCCAGCAGGCCCTGGCGTGAGGGCTCGTCCATGGCGAGATGGCCCGAGTACGTGAGCACGACGTCCAGGTACTCGTCAGTCGTGTACGTGATCTCCCGCGCCCCGCGCCACACCGCGACGTCCTCGAAGTGCGCGGAGCGCTCGAACTCCCCGGTGTCCGTTGCCGTTTCGTCCTCGGTGGGACTCCGCAGGCCGGGCGGGGTGGCCGGGTCCCAGCGTTCGTAGCAGCGCTGCATCCGGTCGAAGAAGTCCTGCGTGCCGCCCGCCACATGGTGGGTGGTGACGACCGCGAGCCGCCCGCCGGGACGCAACGCGGACGCCGCCTTCGCGAGGAAGCTCCGAGGATCGAACCAGTGGTACGCCGTCGCGATCACCACCAGGTCGAACGGCTCGTCCGGCACCTCCCACAGCTCGAAGTCCGCGACCTGTACGTCCACCCGCGGGAACGCGCTCAGATTGCGCCGGGCCACCGCCGCGAGCGACGGCCCCAGCTCCACGGCGGTCAGCCCGCAGCCGAACTCGGCGAGCGGGACGGTGAGTTGACCGGTGCCGGGGGCGATCTCCAGGACCCGGCTGTCCGGGCCGAGGTTCGCCGAACGGGCCAGTTCATCGACCAGAGGGCGCGGATACCGGGGGCGGGCCCGGTCGTAGCGCTCCGCCGCCCCGTCGAACGTGTCGCGCAGCACCGTTCCCGCACCCTTCGTATCGGCGATTCCCCCCAGGGCAGAATGCCGATCCCTTGCCCTCACGTCCAAGGCTTTTAGTCTGAGGGGGTGAGCAACCAAGCGCCGAACCAAGCCCGCGTGATTCCGCTGCGCCCGCACGAGCCGGCCCCTCACCTGCCGGAGCCACAGGTTCCCGCCCCCAAGGAACCCCTGTGGCGCGACCTGGTCGGTGACGTCCTACGACAGGAACGCCTCGCTCAGGAACGCACCTTGAAGGATGTGGCCGACGCCGCCCGGATCTCCATGCCGTATCTCTCGGAGGTGGAGCGGGGCCGCAAGGAGGCCTCCTCGGAGGTCCTCGCGGCCGCCGCCCACGCCCTCGGTCTCGACCTCGGCGACCTGCTGTCGCTGGCCCAGAGCGAACTCACCCAGCACAGCAACAGGCGCCGGAGCAGGGTCACTTCGCCGTACAACGGACAGCTCAGCCTGGTCGCCGCCTGACGGCGCCGCTCAGTTGGGGCCGAGGCGTCGGCTGACCACCTCGTCGGCCAGGCCGTACGCCACGGCCTCCTGCGCGGTGAACACCTTGTCGCGGTCCATGTCGGCGCGCAGCGTGGCGATGTCGTGATGGGTGTGCCGGGACAGCACCTCCTCGACCTGGGCGCGGATCCGCACCATCTCCTTCGCCTGGAGGGCGAGATCGGAGACCATGCCGCGCTGCCCGCCGCTCGCCGGCTGGCCGAGCAGCACGCGCGCGTGCTCCAGGACGAACCGCCGTCCGGGGTCCCCGCCGGCCAGCAGCACGGCCGCCGTCGAGGCGGCCTGACCGACGCAGAACGTCGAGATCGGCGCCTGCACGTACGTCATCGTGTCGTAGATCGCCATCAGTGAGGTGAACGATCCGCCGGGCGAGTTGATGTAGATCGCGATCTCGCTCTCCGGGGACGACGACTCCAGATGGAGGAGTTGCGCGATGACGACGTTGGCGACGCCGTCGTCGATGTCGGTGCCGAGGAAGATGATCCGCTCGGACAGCAGCCGGCTGAACACGTCGTACGAACGCTCGCCGTTCGGGGTCCGCTCGACGACGTTCGGAATCGTGTACGTCCCCATGTCAGAGCCCCATCCGTCGCTTCGAGGCGGCCGGGCGCACGTCGTCCAGAGAGGCGACGACCCGGTCCACCATGCCGTACTCCTTGGCCTGTTCGGCCGTGAACCAGCGGTCGCGGTCGCCGTCGCGGGAGATGGTCTCCTCGCTCTGGCCCGTGTGCTGAGCGGTCAGCCGCTCGATGGTCTTCTTCGTGAAGTCCAGGTTCTCCGCCTGGATCTCGATGTCGGCCGTGGTGCCGCCGATGCCCGCCGACGGCTGGTGCATCATGACCCGCGCGTGGGGGAGCGCGTAGCGCTTGCCGTGGGTACCGACGCTGAGCAGGAACTGGCCCATGCTGGCGGCGAATCCCATCGTCAGCGTCGCGACGTCGTTCGGGATCAGCTGCATCGTGTCGTAGATGGCGAGGCCCGCCGTCACCGAGCCGCCCGGGCTGTTGATGTACAGGCTGATGTCCGTGCGCGGGTCCTCCGCGGACAGGAGCAGCAACTGGGCGCAGACGCGGTTCGCGGAGACCTCGTCGACCTGCGTGCCGAGGAAGACGATCCGCTGCCCGAGCAGTTGGGCGGCCAGGTGGTCGTCGAAGCGGGACGCCGGGGTGTCGCCCTCCTCGGCGCGGGGCATGAGGGCCGGTGCGAAACCGGCCGTGAGTGGAGACATGGGCACTCCTTGTCGAAGGTGTCGAGAGTGTCGTGACCTGTCTCCACTGTCGGCCGACAATGCCCCGGCCTGGGGATTTCTAGGCCCTCAGCAGATTCGCGGTGAGCAGAGCGGCAGCCGGTCGTCCCAGGTTCGGCTCAGCCGTCAGCCCTTCTCGCGCAGCTGCCGGAAGAAGGCCCGTACGTCCTCGGCGAGCAGGTCCGGTTCCTCCATGGCGGCGAAGTGGCCGCCCCGGTCGAGCTTGGTCCAGCGGACGATGTTCTCGGTCCGCTCGGCCTTGTGGCGGAGCGGGACCTGGATCTCGGCCGGGAAGACGGCGAGTGCGGTGGGGGCGGTCGACGCGAGGGTGGGCGCGGCGGCCCGCGCGCCGGTGGCGTGGGCCCGCTCGTAGTAGATGCGGGCGGCCGAACCGGCTGTCCCCGTCAGCCAGTACAGCATCACGTTGGTGAGCAGCCGGTCCCGGTCGACGGCCTCCTCGGGCAGTTCCTCCGAGTCGGTCCACTCCCTGAACTTCTCGACGATCCAGGCGAGTTGGCCGACCGGCGAGTCCGTGAGGCCGTACGCCAGGGTCTGCGGGCGGGTGGCGTGCAGGACGGCGTATCCGGTGCCCTCGCGCGACCAGGCGGTCCAGCGGCGCCAGGACTCCAGGGCGTCCGCCTGTTCCTCGGGGGTGAGCGCGGCCAGTTCCTCGGCGGTGGGCTCGGTGAGTGCCTGCGCACCCGGCAACAGGTTGAGATGGACGCCGATGACGCGGTCGGGGTGGGCGCGGCCCAGCTCGCGGGAGATCGCCGAACCCCAGTCGCCACCCTGCGCGCCGAACCGGTCGTAGCCGAGGCGCCGCATCAACTCGGCCCAGGCGTCGGCGATACGGCCCGCCTCCCAGCCGGTGTCGGCCGGCGGCCCGGACAGCCCGAAGCCCGGGATGCTGGGCACGACCACGTGGAAGGCGTCGGCCGGATCGCCGCCGTGGGCCGCCGGATCGGTCAACAGGCCCACGATGTCGACGAATTCGACGATCGAACCCGGCCAGCCGTGGGTGAGGATCAGCGGGGTGGCGTCCGGTTCCGGGGAGCGGATGTGCGCGAAGTGGACGTTCGACCCGTCGATGGTGGTCGTGAACTGCGGCCACGCGTTCAGCTCCGCCTCGGCCGCACGCCAGTCGTACGTGTGCCGCCAGTACCGCACCAGCTCCCGCAGATACCCGGCCGGTACGCCGTACGCCCAGCCCGTGCCGGGCAGCTCGTCGGGCCAGCGGGTGCGGTCGAGGCGGGCGTGCAGGTCGTCGAGGTCGGCCTGCGGGATGTCGATACGGAACGGGTGGACGCTGTCTGGCTGCTCGGACGTCATGGAATCCGAGCGTAAGCCCTCCGCTGGGGGCGGGTGGATGAACCTGCGGGCCGGTGGGGGCTGGTCGCGCCCAGCAGCGGAGCTGCATATCGATACAGCCCCGCGCCCCTTCCGGGGCGCGCAACCGCACGGGCCTTCTCCAAGGCTGTCCGGTACCACGCCGGGGATCGGCCACCTGAACCATTCGGCCGCCGACCGATGAGTTTCGCGGCGGGCACCGGTCGATACAGATGACCGTGTTCGATGCACCTGGAGCCCATGGAGGAGCTCATGACCACCGAAGTGACCACCGACGGATTCACCACGTGTCTCTGGTTCGACGGCCAGGCCGAGGAAGCCGCCCACCACTACGTGTCGATCTTCAAGAACTCCAGCATCGGGCGCGTCAGCCGCTACGGCGAGGGTGCCCCGCAGCCGGCGGGATCGGTGCTCACCGTGGAGTTCACGGCCTTCGGCCAGAAGTTCGTCGGGCTGAACGGCGGCCCGGAGTTCAAGTTCAGCGAGGCGGTCTCCTTCCAGATCCCGTGCGAGAACCAGGAGGACATCGACTACTACTGGACCAAGCTCCTCGACGGCGGCGGCGAGCCCGGCCCCTGCGGCTGGCTCAAGGACAAGTTCGGCCTGTCCTGGCAGGTCGTCCCCACCCGGCTCATCGAGATGATCACCGACCCGGACCCCGCGAAGGCGGCCCGCGCGACGGAGTCCTTCATGGCGATGAGCAAGTTCGACCTCGCCGCACTGGAGAAGGCCTTCGCGGGGGAGTGACGGCCGGACCGGAGAGATCAGCGGTGGACGAGCGATCGCGGGAGCAGGCTCCGGCTCATGGAAGCCATTGGGGCCTGCTCGATCCCCGGGGCACCAGGATCGGCGTCGGCCAGGCGGCCGGAGTCCGGGAGAACCGGACGGGCGGCGCGAGCATGTGGACGTCGCCGAGGGGGCTGGGCGTGTCGTAGGCGACCGGTTCGCGCAGTGAGTGTTCTTCGTCGCTGCCGGCCGCTGCCGGGTCGACGAGGCCGAGGTCCTGGTACCACATCGCGGTCCTCGTGAGGTTGACCGTGACGTGCCAGGAGCCGCCCTCGGTGGCGCGCTTGAGCAGGGCGGCCGTGGCGCCGACTGCTCCCATGTATCCGGTGATGAAGTCGTTGATCATGCCGGTGACCGGGAGACGGGGAGCTTCGGGGGTGCCTTCGAGGGTCATGAGTCCGGAGGCCGCCGAGCCGTTCATGTCGAAGCCGCCGCGCTCGGCCCAGGGGCCGGTGGACCCGTAGCAGGAGACGGAGACGCAGACGATGCCCGGGTACTGCCGGGCCAGGGCGGCGGGGTCGAGGCCGAGGGCTTCGAGTCTGTCGCCGCGGTGGTTGTTCACCACCACGTCGGTCTCCGCGAGGAGTTGATGCGCCCGCTGTTGTCCGGCCTCCGTGGTGAGGTCGAGGTAGGCGCTGCGGGAGCCGACGTTGGCCTCGGCGTAGATGAAGTCGTGTTCGTAGTCGTTGGGCCGGGTCGCGCACAGCACGTCGGCGCCCTGCTCGGCGAGGGTGCGTCCTACGGTCGGGCCCGCGATGGCATGGGTGAACGACAGCACGCGCACGCCGTCGAGCGGGCGGTCGGCGGGGGCGAAGGGCCGGGGCGGGGCATCACCGACGCGCCGCAGGCCGATCACCGGCTGCTCGGCCAACAGCGCGCCCTGCGGATGCGCGCGCCACTCATCAGGGGTGCGGGCGATGCACAGGGGCAACCCGGCCCGGTTCGCGGCCTCTTCGAGTGCGAACGCGTCCCAGGTGGCGATGGCCGCCGCGACCTTGTCGCGGTCCGGGGGGACGTCCAGGAAACGGCACCACTTGGCGGCCAGATGCGGATACACGCCGGAGGCCAGCGCCGTGCGCCCGTCGCGGGTCCGGTAGGCGTCGAGCAGGAAGGGGTTGTCGGCGACGATGGGGTGGGGCGGGAGTTCGCCACCGAGCGTGGGGTGCCAGAAGGCGTGCGGCGTGATGCCGTGGACGGCCTGTCGCAGATCGAGGTGCAGGTCCTGGGCGGGACCGCCGCGGTGCCGGTGGAGGGCTACCGCGGCTACGGCGCCCGCCATGACCGGTATGCCGATGCAGGCGCCCAGGCGGTGTCTGCCGGGGACGATGGGGTCCCGTCCGGCGAAGGTGACCGTACCGCCGGTATCGGCTGCTTTCAGGCCGGTGTCGGCGAGCAGGCGGTCGAGAGCTTCTACGGGGTCGAACGCATCGGCGATGGAGTCGGTACGACCCTTGGGAGGCCGGTGTGGAGCCGTCACGGGCGGACTTCCTCGGTCGGATCGGTGGGCTCGGCGGCGGGTGACGGGGTGGCGCGGCGGCTTGATTCCGCCGACTCGGCGTGCGGCGTGGACAGATGCCGCACCACGGTGGTCAGGGCCTTCGCGGTCAGGTCCGCCGGGGCCACACCGGTGGCTGCCTGTTCCGTCAGCGCCTGGATGTCGCAGCCCTCCGCCAGCGCCACCAGCAGCCGTACCAGCTCGTGGGCGGGAATGGCCGGGGTGTGTCCCGACGCGTCGAGCGCGGCGGTCAGCGCGGCCGTCAGTTCGGCCCGTCCGCGCGCTTCGTGCTCGGCCAGCAGGACGGCCACGGGCGGGGTGCGGATGGCGTGCAGGGTGAACTCCATCGACACCAGCACCCACCTGCGGTCCGGCTCCATCGCCGCGAGCGGCAGATCGGCCTCCCCGTCGAGGATCCGGGACAGCTCCCGGCCGGTCGGCAGGGCATGGCGCACCCGGTCGGCGCGGGTGCGCCACTGGCGGTCGAACAGTGCGAGGAACAGCGCGTCCTTGTCGGCGAAGTTCGAGTAGAACGCTCCCTTCGTCAGCTCCGCGCGTGCGCAGATGTCCGGGATGGAAGTGGCGGCGAAGCCCTGCTCGGCGAACAGCTCCCACGCCGCGTCCAGCAGGGCCGCGATCGTCGCGGGGCGTCTCTTGGTCGTTCCTCGGGGCATGCCGCCAACAATAACGGATACCGATCGGTATCGGATACCCCTCGGTATGCATTTGGTGGAGTGCGTGCCGTCGTGGTCGTGGCCCGATGCGGTCGGCTCTCGCTTACGGCCGGCTCTCACTGTCCAGCAGCAGTGCATGCAACTCGGCTGCCCGCCGGGCCAGTTGCTCCGCCTGGCCGACCTCGGCGCGGGTGCGCGGCCGGGGCAGGGTGATGTCGAGGACCGTACGGATCCGGCCGGGCCGGGGGGTGAGGACGACCACCCGATCGGCGAGCAGGACCGCCTCGTCCACGGAGTGGGTGACGAGGACGACGGTGGACGGATGCTCGCGGTGGGTCCGCTGCAACTCGGCGCACAGCTCGTCCCGGGTGAGCGCGTCGAGCGCGGAGAACGGCTCGTCCATCAGCAGCACCCGGGGTCGCTGCATGAGCGACCGGCACAGCGCGACCCGCTGCTGCATCCCGCCGGACAGCTCGTGCGGCAGGCGGCGCTGGAAGCCGTCGAGGCCCATCGTCTCGATCAGTCCCAGCGCCAGTTCGCGCGAGCCATCGCGCCGCTCGCCCGAAATCTCCGCAGGCAGCAGCACGTTGTCCAGCACCGACCGCCACGGCAGCAGCGCCGGCCGCTGGAAGAGGACGGCGCAGTCGCGGCGCGGCCCGGTGACGGCACGGCCGCCCATCAGAACCTCGCCCCGCGTCGGCGGCACCAGCCCGGCGATCAGCCGCAGCAACGTCGACTTCCCGCAACCGGACCGCCCGACGACCGCCACGAACTCGCCGTCGGCCGCCTCCAGATCGATGCCGTGAAGCGCTTCGACGGAACCTCGCCGATGCGCGAACTCCTTGGACACACCCCGTAGTTGGATCACGCGTCGACTCCCGTCGGCCGCCGTGCGCGGAGTACCGAAAATCGCTCTGCTGGATTGCGGCAGTCGCGCGTACGATTTGCCGGATCGCGATCCCGGCTCCACGGCTCGGCCCGTTGCCGTCGTCCCCCACCGATTCCCCTCCGGGGAGGTCGCATGATCCGCTCATACCGCACAGCGACAGTGTTCTGTACGGCGGTCACGTTACTGGCCGCCGCTGCCTGTGACTCCAACTCGGCGTCGAAGAGCGGGAGTTCGGCCAAGGATCACGTCACGTACGTCACCGCCTTCGGCGCGGCGGGACGGGACGCGTTCGCCTGGGTGGCCGAGCAGAAGGGCTATTTCCGGCAGGCGGGAATCGACGTACAGATCGAACTCGGAAAGGCCACCGGCGAGAACCTGAAGGCTCTCGCCTCCGGGAAAACCCAGTTCGCGAGCCTGGACCTGACGGGCGCGACGATTTCCGCGGGCGCCAAGAACTCCACGGCCTATCGCGACTTCCGTGCCGTGCTCGCCATCCATCAGCGGACCCTCGTCTCCATCATGGCGATGCAGGGGTCGGGCATCAGCACCCCGAAAGATCTCCAGGGCAAGCGGATCGCGGCCGCCGCCAACTCCGTGAACCAGCTGCTCTTCCCCGGCTACGCCAGACTCGCGGGTGTCGACACCGCCGGAATCCACTGGATCGCGGTCCAGCCCGTCCAGTTGGGCCCGGCCCTCGCGAGCGGAAAGGCCGACGCGCTCAGCACGTTCCTGATCGGCCGGCCCACCATCGAGAAGGCCACCGTGCAGGCCAGGTCGAAGCATGTCGTGGTGTTTCCCTACAGCACCTATCTGCCCGACCTGTACGGCAACGCGACCGTCACCACGACCTCTCTCGCCGCGAAGAAGCCGGACCTGGTCAAGCGCTTCCGCACCGCCCTGCTCAAGGGGCTGAAGTACACGATCCAACACCCCGACGAGGCCGGGACGTTGCTGCACGCCAAGCACCCGGAGACCGACGCCACGGCCGCGACCGCGGAGATCAAGCTGATGACACCGTCCGTGACGGCCGAGGGCGAGTCGTCCATCGGCCTGATCACCGAGGCGCGGATGCGGCGGGCCCTCACCAGTCTGCAGAACGCCGGGGTCATCCAGCCCGGGATGACCCCGCAGGACATCGTCGACTTCGCGGCCATGAAGGGGAGTTGACGGACTTGGAGACCCCGCTCCCGTATGTCTTCGACAACGACCACCCCGAAGCCGCCGACCGGCACGGCCAACTGCCCGCGATCCTCGACGAGTTCACGATCTCGCGGCTGTCGTCCCTCGGTGACCTGACCGGCCTGCGCTGTCTGGAGACCGGCGCCGGAGGCGGCAGCATCGCCCACTGGCTCGCCCGCGCGACGGGACCGACGGGGCGGGTGCTGGCCACCGACGTCAACACCCGCCATCTGCCGCCGAGTCCGCCGTACGACGTGCTCGTGCACGACCTGGAGAACGAACCGGTGCCGGACGGCCCGTGGGATGTGATCCACGCCCGGCTGGTGCTCCTGCACCTGCCCGGACGGGAAGCGGTTCTCCGGAGGCTCGCGGCAGCGCTGGCACCCGGTGGCGCGCTGGTGGTGGAGGACTTCGAGACGACCTTCCGCAAGCTGGTGCTGGCGGCCCCCACCCCGCAGGCCGCCGAACTGGTCGACCGCTACCACGAGTTGCTCGTCGAACATGTCCTGCCCGCCCACGGCAACGACCCCACCTGGGCGGGGCGGGTGCCCGCCGCCATGCTGGAGGCGGGCCTGACCGACGTGGACACCGTGATCCACTCCCGGTCCTGGCCGGGCGGCACCGCGGGCGCGCTGCTGATCGGCGCGAACATCGCGCAGGCGCGGGAGGACTTCCTGGCGGCCGGCATGACCAAGGCCCAACTGGCCGAGCTGGACCGGCTGGTCGCCGATCCCCGGCTGCTGGTGCGCGGCCACTTCACCTACTCGACCATCGGCCGCAGGCCCCCGGAATGAGACGCGCCCTGTCGGCGGGATCGCCGGTCCTGGCGGCGATGTGCGCCCTGGCCGGGTGGTGGCTGGTGACCGTCGCCTTCGGCATCCGGCCGTTCCTGCTGCCCGCACCGCCCGACGTCGTCGACGCCTTCGACCGCCTGCCCGGCTATCTGCTCCGGCAGACCTGGCAGACGTTCACCGAGACGGCCGTCGGCTTCGGCCTGGCCGTGGGCGCGGGACTCGCGACCGCCGTCCTGCTCACCGCGTCCCGCGGCGTGGAACGCGCGGTCATGCCGCTCCTGGTCGCCGTCAACGCCGTACCCAAGATCGCGGTGGCACCGCTCCTCGTGGTCTGGCTCGGCTTCGGGACGGCCCCCAAGGTGTTCATGGTGGCGCTGCTCGCCTGGTTCCCCGTCGTGGTGTCGACCATGGCCGGGCTGACCTCGGTCCCGCTGGAGCTGACCGAGCTGGCCCACTCGCTCACCGCCTCCCGCTGGCAGACCTACCGCAAACTCCGCATCCCCTGGGCCCTGCCCCAGGTCTTCATCGGCCTGCGCCTCGGCGTCACCCTGGCCGTCGTCGGCGCGGTCGTCGGCGAGTTCGCGGGCGGCGACCAAGGCCTCGGCTACGTCATCGTGGCCTCCGGCGGCAACGCCGACACACCCCTCGCCTTCGCGGCGATGGCCCTGCTCAGCGCCATGAGCGTGCTGCTCTTCTATGCCGTCGTCCTCGCGGAGCGGGCGCTGCTGCCCTGGGCCCGCGAGATCACCGGCTGAGCGACCGTCCTCGGAGTGACCGCACGGCCCGTCCCGCGACCCCGGCGCGACCCCTCCGCGTAACCACTGCGTTTCGGACGTTAATTTCCGGGCCCAAAGGGTTGGCGGGAAACCATCCCCTCGTTATCGTTCACCAACTTCACTCAATCGTTCGGCTGAACGAATAGCGACAAGGACGGTCGGTACATGTCCGACATCCATCACCCGGGCCGCCGGTCGGTGCTCGCCGCGGGCGTCGCCTAGGCCGCCGCGCTCGGCGGGTCCTGGCTGCTGACCGGCTGCAGCGGGGCGGAGGCCGCCCCCGTCCTGCCGGCCGCCGCCGAGAAGGGCGCCCCCGACCGCGGCGGCACCCTCCGCATCGCCCGGCCGCCCGCCTCCGACGCCGAGACCCTCGACCCGGCGAGCTCCCTGTCCGCGTACGAGTACCTGGGCGCCCTCTACAACCGGCTCGTCCGCGTCGCCGCGAACGGCGAGCTCGCCCCCGACCTCGCCGAGTCCTGGGAGACCGACGCCAAGGCCCGCACCTGGACCTTCCGCCTCCGCAAGGGCGTCGCCTTCCACAACGGCCGCGCCTTCACCTCCGCCGACGCCGCCTACACCCTGCGCCACATCCTCGACAAGACGACGGCGTCCCCGCAGGCCGCGGTCCTCGCCCCGCTCATCGACCCGGACAAGCTGGGCACGCCCGACGCCCACACCCTCGTCGTACCGCTGAAGAGCCCGAACGCCGAGTTCCCGAGCCTGCTGACGCACTACAACTGCTATGTCATCCCGGACGGCAGCGCGAAGTCGATCGGCCGTACCGGTATCGGCACCGGCCCCTTCAAGCTGGAGTCGTTCGCGCCCGCAGGTCCCGGCCGCGTCACCGCGTACAAGGACCACTTCGCGGGCCGCCCCGTCCTCGACGCGATCGCCTTCTACTCGGTTGCCGACATGTCGGCCCGTTCAAACGCCTTGCTGGCAGGGCAGGTTGACCTGCTCTCACAGACCAACCTCGACTTCGCGACCGCCCGGGTGGTCGCCGCCTCGGACCGCGCCACCATCGCCCGTGTGAAGAACGCCCAGTGGTACGTCCTCCCGATGCTCACCACCGAGAAGCCCTTCACCGACGTCCGCGTCCGCCAGGCGATGAAGCTCGCCTACGACCCCGAGCACGTGGTGAAGGTCGCCCTTCAGGGCGCGGGCACCGCCGGCTGGGACAACCCCGTACCGCCGAGCGACCCCGCGTACATCTCCGCCCACCCGAAGCACGACCCGGAGAAGGCGAAGTACCTGCTGAAACAGGCGGGCCACGAGGGCCTGGCGATGGACCTCTACACCTCCTCCTACGACCCGCTGTTCACGCCGATGGCGCTCGCCTACCAGGACTCCGCGAAGCGCGCCGGTATCCGGATCAAGGTCAAGACGGCCTCCGCGGACTCGTATTACACACAGATCTGGATGAAGAAGCCGCTGATGGCCACCTACTGGTTCACGGGCCGGCCCGTCGACCAGCTCTTCACCCAGATCTTCCGCAGTGGCTCCTCCTACAACGAGACCGCCTGGTCCGACAAGACCTTCGACGCGGTGCTCGACCGGGCCCGGGCCGAGATCGACGAGACCAAACGTCGCGAACTCTACGGCGAGGCGCAGACGTTGGTGATCGAGAGAGGCGGGGCGATGACCCCGATGTTCGCCGACCGGCTCGTCGGCATCTCCCGCAAGGTGCGCGGATACGCCGAGCACGGCTTCGAGTTCGACTACCTCACCATCGGCCTGAAGGGAGCCTGACCATGCTCTCCTTCATAACCCGCCGTATCGCGGCGGCCGTTGGCACCCTCTTCCTCTCCTCCATCCTCGTCTTCCTCGCCGTCCAGGCCCTGCCCGGCGACGTCGCCACCCAGATCCTCGGCAAGGACGCGACGCCGGACGCCGTGGCCGCCCTGCGCACCCAGCTCAAGCTCGATCAGCCCGCCTGGGAGCGGTACTGGAACTGGGTGTGGGGCGCGCTCCACGGTGACTTCGGCACCTCCCTCGTCTCCGGCAAGGCCGTCGGCGGCGAAGTGTCCATGTATCTCGGCAACTCCGCCCTGATCGCCGTCGTCACGGTCCTCTTCGCGGTCACCGGATCGATCGTCCTCGGCATCCTCGCGGGCCTGTACCGCGACCGCTGGCCCGACCACCTCATCTCCACCGTCAGCCTCGTCGGTATGAGCGTCCCCGAGTTCGTCGTGGCCACCGTGCTCGTCCTGTGCTTCTCGGTCGCACTCCCGTGGTTCCCGGCGGTCGTCCTCTACGGCCCCGACGCCACCGTCTCCCAACTCCTGCCCGCCGTATGGCTTCCCGCCCTCGCCCTCGCCGTGGTGATGGCCGCGTACATCGTCCGCATGGCCCGCACCTCGGTCATCGACGTGATGGCCACCGAGTACGTCACCACCGCCCGCCTCAAGGGCCTGTCCACCTGGCGGGTCGTCACCCGACACGCCCTGCCGAGCGCCCTTTTGCCCACGCTGCACGTCATCGCGCTCAACGTCGCGTGGCTGGTCGGCGGGGTCGCGGTGGTCGAGAACGTCTTCAACTACCCGGGCATCGGCAAGCTGATGCTCTCCTCGGTGCAGAACCGCGACCTGCCCACGATCCAGGCCATCGCCCTGATCAGCGCGGTCGTCTACGTCGTCTGCAACCTCGCGGCCGACCTGGCCACCATGGCACTGAACCCCAGGCTCCGCACCCGAGGGAGGACCCGATGACCACGCTCGACACCGTCCCGCCGACGACCGTACGAGGCGCCCGCACCGTCCGCGCCTGGCGCACCCTGAGCAGCTCCCGCACCGCGCTCATCGGCCTCACGATCGTCGCCGTACACGTCCTGATCGCCCTGCTCGCCCCCCTCCTCACCTCCTACGACCCCATCGCCAACGACGCCAACCACGCGCTCCTCGGGTCGAGTTGGAGCCACTGGGCCGGCACCGACCAGTACGGCCGCGATGTCCTCGCCCGCGTCCTCTACGGCGGCCGGTACGCGCTCGGAGTCTCCGTCGCAGGCACCGTCCTGACCGTCGCACTCGGCACGGTGATCGGTTGCGCGGCCGCACTGCGCGGCGGCTGGTTCGACGACGTACTGGGGCGGGTGCTGGACGCGGTGCTGTCCGTACCGTCGATCCTGGCGCTGCTCGTGGTCGTGACGGCGCTGGGCACCGGCCCGGCGGTCATCGTCCTCGCCGTCGCGATCGTCTTCGTCCCGCAGGTCGTCCGCGTCGTCCGCGGCGCCGCCCTCGCGGTCGTCCCCGCCGACTACGTGACCGCCGCCCGCGCCCGCGGGGAGAGCACCTGGTCGATCCTGCGCCGGGAGATCCTGCCCAACATCATGGACGTGGTGTGCGTGGAGTTCGCGATGCGGGCCTCCTGGGTCGTGCTGCTGATCTCCTCGCTGTCCTTCCTCGGCTTCGGCGCCGACCCGCCAACTCCCGACTGGGGCCTGATGGTTGCCGAGAACCGCACCGCCATCACCGTCGTCCCGATGGCCAGCCTCGCCCCCATCATCGCCCTGGCCACCCTTGTGGTCGGGCTCAACCTCGCGGCCGACGGCCTGTCCAAGGCGTGGGGCGTCGACCGGATCAGGGAGGGCTCCTGATGGCCTCGATCGTGTCCGTCAACTCCCTGTCCGTGGCCTACCGTTCGGGCGGCCAGGACGTACCCGTCGTGCACGAGGTGTCGCTGGACGTCGCCGAGGGGCAGACCCACGCGCTCGTCGGTGAGTCCGGCAGCGGCAAGTCCACCATCGCCGCGACCCTCCTCGGTCACCTGCGACACGGCTCGCGGATCACCGGGGGCTCGGTCCAGGTGTCCGGCGCCGACGTCTTCGCCCTGCCCGCACGGGAGTTGAGGCGCCTGCGCGGCGGAACGGTCGCCATGGTCGGCCAGAACGCCGGCCACGCCCTCACCCCCTCCATGCGCATCGGACGGCAGATCGCCGAGGCGGGCGGTGACGTCCCCGTCGTGGAACTCCTCGAACAGGTCCGGCTGCCGCACCCCGCCGAACTCGCCCGCCGCTACCCGCACGAACTCTCCGGCGGCCAGCAGCAGCGCGTCGCCATCGCCATGGCCATCGCGGCCCGCCCCAAGGTCCTGGTCCTCGACGAGCCGACGACAGGCCTGGACGTCCTCACCCAGCGCAGTGTCCTCGACCTGATCGCCGCCCTGCGCGACGAACTCGGCCTCGCCGCAGTGCTGGTGAGCCACGACCTCGGCGTCGTCGCCCACATGGCAGACGAGGTGACCGTCCTGCGGTCGGGCGGGGTTGTGGAGTCGGCGCCCACCAGGCAGCTGTTCGCCCAGCCCCAGGACCCGTACACCCGCCGCCTGTTGGCGAGCGTGCCGCGCCTCGACGACACCGGGCTCGCCGTCGTCGGAGAGGCGGGGGAGCGCGAGGTCAGGCCCAGGGCCGAGGTGCCCGCCGACGCCCCCGTGGCCGTGTCCGCGCAGAACCTCACCATCGACTACGGCAGCACCCGCGCCGTGCACGGCGTCTCCTTCGACGTCCGGCGCGGCGAAGTCCTCGCCCTCGTCGGCGAGTCGGGCAGCGGCAAGTCCACCCTTGCCTGGACCCTGGCCGGGCTGCGCACCCCGTCCGGCGGCACGATGAACCACGCGGACGGCGACCTGGCCCGCCCCGCGCAGCAACGGCCGCTGTCCCTGCGCCGCCGGGTCCAGCTCGTCTTCCAGAACGCCGACACCTCGCTCAACCCCCGCCGCTCCGTGGGCGACGCGGTCCGCCACCCCCTGCGCTTCTTCGGCACGGTGACCGACCGTACGGAGGCGACCGAGCGGGCCCGCCAACTCATCGCCGACGTACGCCTCGACCCGTCCCTCGCCGACCGCCTGCCCGCGCAACTCTCCGGCGGCCAGCGTCAACGCATAGGAATCGCCCGGGCGTTGGCGGGCGAGCCGGACGTCCTCATCGCCGACGAGATCACCACCGCCCTCGATGTGTCGGTGCAGGCCGACGTGCTGCGGCTCCTCGACGACCTGCGGCGCGAGCGTGATCTGGCCTGCCTGTTCATCAGTCACGACCTGGCCGTCGTACGGGGCATCGCGGACCGGGTCGTCGTACTGCGCCACGGAGTTGTCGTGGAGGAGGGCCCGACGGAGACGGTCTTCGCCGACCCCCAACACCCCTACACCCGCCAGCTCATGGCCGCCGCCCTCGAACCCGACCCCGACGCACAGCCCTACGTCGACGACACCGCCGACTGGGCCGACGCGGCGGACGGGGACGACATCTGGACCGACCAAGGTGACGACGGCCACCGCGTCCGACGCTGGCGCCCCCTCAACGCCCCCGTGGCGGAAGGAATTCTGTGAAGTACCGAGACCAGTTCGACCGCCAGGTGGTCCGTGAGGACGTCTGGATCCCCACCCGGGACGGAAGGACCCGGTTGCACGCCCGTATCTGGCGGCCGGTCGACGCCGAGTCGGACCCCGTACCCGCACTGCTCGAATACCTCCCGTACCGCAAGAGCGACTGGACCGCGCCCCGCGACGCCCAGCGCCACCCCTGGTACGCCGGACACGGTTACGCCTCCGTCCGCGTCGACATCCGGGGCCACGGCGACAGCGAGGGCCTGCCCGGCGACGAGTACGACGCGCAGGAACTCGCCGACGGCGTCGATGTCGTCAACTGGCTTGCCGCACAGCCCTGGTGCACGGGCAAGGTCGGCATGTTCGGCATCTCCTGGGGCGGCTTCAACTCCCTCCAGATCGCCGCCCTCGCCCCCGAACCCCTCAAGGCGATCGTCACCGTCTGCTCGACCGACGACCGGTACGACAACGACGTCCACTACACGGGCGGCGCCGTCCTGGGCATCGACATGCTCGCCTGGGCCGGCACCATGCTCGCCTTCGCGTCCCGTCCGCCGGACCCCACGAACGTCGGCACGGACCGCTGGCTGCCGATGTGGCGCGAACGCCTCGACGCCCTAGAACCCTTCCTCCACACCTGGCTCGAACACCAACAGCGCGACGCCTATTGGAAGCACGGCAGCGTCTGCGAGGACTACACCGCGATCGACGCGGCCGTCCTCGCGGTCGGTGGCTGGAACGACCCGTACCGGGACGCGGTGTTGAGGCTCGTCGAGAACCTGCCCGGCGATCGCGTCCGGGGGATCATCGGTCCCTGGTCACACCAGTACCCCGACCGGGGACTGCCGCCCGGCCCGGCGATCGGCTTCCTCCAGGAGACCCTGCGCTGGTGGGACCAGCACCTCAAGGGCATCGACACGGGAGTCATGGGGGAGCCGCTGCTGCGGGCCTGGATCACCGACCCGGTCCCGCCGGCGACGTCGTACGACGTGCTGCCGGGCCGTTGGGTGGGGGACACCAACTGGCCGTCCCCGAAGGTCGGTTGGGACGAGCGCCCGCTGGGCACCGGAACCGTCCCGGTCGTCGTGCGCTCCCCACAGCACACCGGCCTCGACGCCGGCCGCTTCTTCCCCTTCGGCAACGCGAGCGACCTGCCGCCGGACCAGCGCGAGGAGGACGGCCGTTCGGTCTGCTTCGACTCCGAACCGCTCACCGAACGCGTCGAGATCCTCGGCCGCCCGCGCGTCCGGCTCCGCCTCGACAGCACCACCCCGCGCGCCCATGTCATCGCCCGCCTGTGCGACGTGGCCCCGGACGGCTCGTCCACGCTCGTCACCCGTGGCGTGCTCAACCTGCTGAGCAGGCACGGCCGTGACCGGGCCGTCGAGTGGACACCGGGGACGTACGAGGACGTCGAGTTCGAGCTGACCGGCATCGGCTACGCCGTCCCGCCCGGCCACCGCATCCGGCTCGCCGTCTCCGACACCTACTGGCCGTGGGTCTGGCCGCACGGCGAGCGCGGCGAGCTGCGGGTCGTCCCGGCCGAGAGCGCCGTACAACTGCCCGTTCGGGAAGCCGGAGTTGAGCCGCCGATCCGCTTCGAGGAGCCCGAGCAGGCCACACCGCTCGACGTGACCTACGACCAGCCCGCCGAGCCGACCCCCGAGCGACTCGTCACGCACGATGTCGCCAAGGGCGAGTGGACGCTGGAGGTCGATCCCAACTACGGGGGATCACGGACGTATCCGGACGGGCTGCGCTTCGAGGAGAGCGCGCGGGAGACGTACCGCATCCGCGGTGATGACCCGCTGTCCGCGCGGGCCGTGTCCGAGTGGCGGATCCGGTTGCGGCGCGGGGACGAGTGGGACGCTGAGATCATGGCGCGGACGGAGCTGCGCGCCACGGCCGCGGACTTCGTCATGGACAGTCGCGTCGAAGCGCGGGCGAACGGAGAGACAGTGGCCAAGCGAGCATGGCACCGCACCACCCCGAGGACGTCGGGATGACGGCCGCCAAGCCCTCACAGGCCGCCAAGCCTCGGCAGGTCGAGAAGTCCCCGGCGGCCCCGAAGTCCCCGCGTCGTGCCGTCGCCGCCGCCGACCGTACCCGCCAGCCCACGGAGGTGCGCCGACGGCTCATCGTCGAGGCGGCCGTCCCGCTGATAGCGGAACGGGGTTACGCGGCGGTCGGTGTACGGGACGTGGCGGCGGCGGCCGGGGTCTCCGTCGGCACCGTCACCTACCACTTCGGCAGTGTGCAGGAGATCCTCTCCGAGGCGATGGTCCTGCACATCGAGCGCTACTACGCCGAGTTGAGCGAGGCGGCCGAACAGGCGACGAGCGGGGCCGAGGCGCTGCGGCTGCTCGTCGACGCGCTGTTCACCGAGGACACCGACCGGCACTGGCGCATGTGGTTCGACTACTGGAACGCGGGCGAACAGGGCACGGACGAGGCCTTCAGCGGCGGACAGGCCCACCGCTACGAGACCTGGCACCAGCAGATCCGCGCACTGGCCCAACGGGGCGTCACCGACGGCGAGTTCAGCGCCGACGACCTCGACGGCTTCACGGTCCGCTTCGCCGCCCTCGCCGACGGCCTCGCCCTGCAACGGCTGCGCCAGGCACCCCCGTTGAGCACCCAGGACGCCCGCCGTCACCTCAACCGCCTCATCGAGACGGAACTTGGGCGCCGATCACCCGAGTGATCTCCCGGGCGATCCGCAGGATGCCGGGGGAGGGCACCGGGCACGGCCTGGGCGTCGATGTCGTCGGCGCCAGGCAGAAGTGCAGGTAGTCCTTGTCGAGGTGCAGGGCCGTGCGGCCGCTGGCCGGCTGGGTGCAGTAGTCGGGGTGGGCGCGTTCGTAGGCGGTGCAGGGGAGGTACTGGGTCCAGGTGTAGCGGGCTCCGGTGCGGCTCACGGTCCGGCCGGCGTCGGCGACGATGTCGCCCGTGGACCCGGCCTGCGACTCGTAGAGCGCGTTCACGGCCTGGACGCGCTCGGGCGTGATCGGGTCGGGACCCTGCAACACCCAGACGATCGTGGGCCGTTGGGCGCCCCCGGCGGTCGCGATCTGCGCGGTGAGCTTCCTGATGTCGGCCGCGTACCGGTCGAAGTACGCCTCCCGGTCGGCGTCGTACGTGATCCCGTCCATGCAGGGCGTGTAGCCCCACGCGTTGCCCCAGAACTGCAGCACCACGAAGTCCGGGTGCAGCGCACGCACCAGCACGGCCGCCTTGTCCCCGGCCGGGACCAGCGAACCCTCCTTGGTGCCCTCCAGGTAGTCGCACGGCGTCGTCCCCGAGTACGGGGCACTCGTGTACGTCGCGTCCAACTCGCCGCGCAGTGCCCGCCCGAGCACGTTCTGGCTCTCCATCGCGAGGGAGTCCCCGAGATACAGCACACGGGGCGCCGACTTCACCACCGGAGCACTGCTCGGCGAGACCGGCGCCTGCTGCCGCGTGGTGGCGGCCGACGTGACCGGCACGGAGGGGGTGGGCGGTGCGGCCTCGGGCCCGGACGCCGGGTCCGTGCACGCGCCGAGCAGCACTCCGGCCAGCACCACACCCACGATCCACGGCTTCCGCATACGGCAACTCCCGCCCCGGGCACCGGAAAACGGCCCCTCAGGCAAGCACAGCCGGGCGACAGGAGGAAGACGCCCGACACGACTACTCGGGGCTCTCCGGAAACGCCGGCAGATCGGTCAGCGCAAGCGTGAGGCGGGCATTGCCTTGGTGCGCGCCTCACGTACCGTGCGCTTGTTGCGGGCACACGGCACGCGGGACGTGCTGGATCCGGCGCCCGGCCTCCCGGAGGCGGCCTCCAGGATCGCCGGGCGGCGAGAGTCAGACCCGGTCGGCCGCGATCAGCAGGTACTGGAAGCTGCCGTTGCGGTAGGCGGTCAGAAAGGTGTCCTCGATCCCCGTGACCAGATGGTCGGCCTGCTTGCGCAGCGCCCAGTAGGGGATGGTGTCCTCGGTCAGGTCCTGGACGTGGACCGGCACCAGCCGGTTGCGGGCCATCGCCCGGAAGTACTCCGACCTGGGGTGGATGTCGCAGATGTAGTGGGCGTTGATGAGGGACACCTCGCGCGAGGCCCGGCCGTAGGTGTCGTTGTAGCAGCCGGTGATCACCACATAGCGTCCGCCGCGGCGCAGCAGCCGGGCGTGCTCGGCGAACAGCAGGTCCAACTCCACATACATCGTGGACTCGTTGTTCCACGACGCGGCGAACTCGCCTGTCGGGAAGCCGGTGTCGAGCATGTTGCGGTGGTGGTAGCGCACCTTGCCGTCGATGCCCCGCTTGCGTGCCTGGGCGTTGGCGAACTCGGCCTGCTTGGCGGAGATCGTGACCCCGTCGGCCCGGCAGCCGTGGCGCAGATGCGCCACCACGCTGCCGCCGCCGCGCCCGCAGCCGGCGTCGAAGACCCGGTCTGCGGGGGTGAGTTGACCGAGCAGGGAGGCGAGGAGTTCGGCCTGTGCGTGCTCCAGGCGGTGCAGTTCGGCGGTGAGCCGCTCCCGGCGCCGGACGGGGTCGGGTTCGTCGAGCACGGACTCGTCGGCCCCGCCGATTCCGTAGTGGTGGTGGTACAGGTCGTCGATCTGCCCGAGGTCGAGGTTGACCGGGTTCTCTTCGGCGTTCCAGTAGTCCGCGACACGGTTTTGGTACGTGGACTGGGTCGGCACCGGTGCTGCTGTGGTGCCGGCGTCGGCGGTGGTCAACGGTGACTCCTAGCGTGATACGTCTGACAGGGCGTCAGGGACCGGTGTGTTACCAGTAGTTGGGCAGGTGGTAGCGGTGGGTGTTGGTCGCGTGCCACTCGTGGTTGCCGGCCACCCAGGCGGCGAGGCTCTGGGTGTAGCGCTCGACGAGGGGCGAGGCCGCGGACAGCACCGCGGACTCCTCCTCGAAGGCGTCCATGATCCGGTTGTGGATCTCGACGGACTTCAGATAGGCCGCCTTCAGTCCGCACCGCTCGTTGGCTGCGACGACCTGCGGAAGGTTGAGGTGGTCGGGGTCGGACAGCTCCTTGGTGAAGGAGTAGAGGTCGTTCATGATCGTGGTGGCGTTGCCGGCGAGGGCCGTGATCCGCTGGATCTCGGGGCGGGCGTAGACCTGCTCGGGCAGTTCGTAGCCGTCGATCGCGTCCACGATCGACAGACAGGGGCGGAAGTTGTTGAACTGCCGCATCACCAGGTACTCCCAGACGCGCGGCCTGTACCGGATCTCGGCCCAGGCGGCCTCGGCGAGATAGCCGAGGTGGAGCCGGGCGATGTCGTGCACGAACCGGTCGGTCTGGCTGGGGGTGGCGAGGAGGGCGTAGTCCTTCAGCGCGAAGTGGTACGAACGCAGCGGGCCGTCGGCCTGCGTTCCGTGCCGCCACTCCGCCTCCAGTTCGGGGGTGGAGTGGAACGGGTCGAGCGCCGACTGCCCGAAGATCAGCCGTCCGCCCAGCCCGCGGTGCGAGCCGCCCTTGTCCTCGTCCTCCTCGCAGTAGCAGTTGTCGACGATGTTCTCGGCGAGCAGCAACTCGCCCGCGGCGGTGAGCCGTTCGAGGTCGAGCGCCCCAGGGTGCTGGAGCACCACGGCCCGGCCGAACCGGAACCCGGCGAAGTCCCCGTCCCACGCGGCCGGGAACAGATCGTGGCCGCGGGCCCAGGCCTCCAGCCTGCGGTCGATCTCCGCGGCCTTCTCCGGGTCGGCGGGGGCCGCGGGCCGGTACGTGAGGCCGGGGATCGCCCCGGTGCGCCTGGCCCGCACGGTACGGGCCAGGTTCGGCGGCCCCGGCAGCGGGAGGGAGGTCGTGGTGGGTGTGGTCATGGAGTGCTCCACGCCGTCATTCGGCGGTCCGGCCGATCTGGACGTTTTCGAGGATCCCCGCCGCGTCGGGGACCAGGATGGCCATCGAGTAGTACGCGGTGACGAGGTAGCGGATGATCGCGGCGGAGTCGATGCCCATGAAGCGCACGTTCAGACCGGGCTGGAACTCCTCGGGGATACCGGTCTGGAACAGCCCGACGACTCCCTGGTCGGCCTCGCCGGTGCGCAGCGCGATGATGCTGCTGGTGTGCTGCGGGGTGATCGGGATCTTGCCGCACGGGAAGAACGGGACACCGCGCCAGGCGGGGATCTCGTGCCCTTCGACATTCACCGTGCCGGGCACCAGACCGCGCCGGTTGCACTGCCGGAAGAAGGCCGCGATGGCCTTCGGATGGGCGAGGAAGAGCCGCGTCTTGCGTCGCATGGCGAGCAGTTCGTCGAGGTCGTCCGGGGTCGGCGGACCGGTGAACGTGCTGATACGCTGGGTGTAGTCGATGCTGTGCAGCAGCCCGAACTCCCGGTTGTTGACCAGCTCCCACTCCTGCCGCTCGCGGATCTCCTCGATGGTGAGGCGGAGTTGCTGCTGGGTCTGGTCCATCGGGTCGTTGTAGAGGTCGGCGACCCGGGTGTGCACCCGCAGCACGGTCTGGGTGAGAGACAACTCGTACTCGCGCGGGGCGAGTTCGTAGTCGACGAAGCCGCCGGGCAGCGTCGGCTCACCCACATGACCGGCCTGCACCGGGACGTCGGCCTCGCCCTTGCGGTTCATCGGCAGCCGCTGCTGCTCGGCGTACGCCTCCAGATGCGCGGCCAACGACGGTACGCGGTCGGTGAATTCGTCCACGACGTCCCAGGGCAGCACGAGCAGGACGCCCGCGGTCTCGGCGCGCACGGAACTCAGCCACAGGGGGTCGGACTGCCCGATCGCCTCGTCCCCCATCTGGTCGCCGTCGGTGACGACGCCGAGGATCTCCTCCTCGTCGTACTTGCCGGTGGTGTAGCGGGTGAAGCGGCCGTGCACGACCAAGTAGGCCTCGGTGACGGGCTGTCCGGCCTCGAAGAGGATCTGGCCGGCCCGCACCTCACGGACCCGGAACCGGCCCGCGACCTCCTTCAGGACCGCCGTGTCGGAGTACCCGCGCAACACGGGCAGTTCGGTGAGTGTCTCGGGGATGACCTTGATGTCGTCGGCGCCGTTCTGCTCGAACTGCACCCGGCCGCGGCCGACGCGGAGCTGGAGCCGCCGGTTGACGCGGTAGGCGCCGCCCCGCACGTCCACCCAGGGCAGCATCTTCAGCAGCCACCGCGAGGTGATGGCCTGCATCTGCGGTTCGGACTTGGTGGTCGTGGCGAGCTGACGTGCCGCCAGGGTGCTGAGGCTGGTGGGTTGTCCGTTGCCGGGCGTCGAGGGGTCGGGTTCGTCGGTGGCGGGTCCGTGGGCGCTTTCCGGAGTGGACACATTCCCTCCCGGGAGGTGAACAGGGGTGAGCGCGTCGTCGGTGTACAAGCCAAACAGTCCTGCCCGGGGCCGGGAACCGCGCGCAGGGGGCGGCTTCACGCCCTGGAGGGTGTAAACCGTCGATCGAGGCGGGGAGAGGAAGCGATCGTTCCCGTGCCCCGGCGCGCAGGGCGCTGGAACGCCTCACCTGCGCGAAACCCCGTGCGCCGCCTACCCGTTGAGGTCGTTCACCAGCACCGCTGCCCCGTCGAAGCGGCCTGCCTTCAGATCCGTCAGCGCGTCCGCGGCCCGCGAGAGCGGATAGGCGTGCGTGGTCGCGCGCACGTCATGCCGGGCGGCCAGGCCGAGGAACTCCCTCGCGTCCGCACGGGTGTTGGAGGTGACGCTGCGCAACTCCTTCTCGTAGAACAGCTCGTGCTCGTAGTCCAGGGGCGGTGTGTCGCTGAGGTGGATGCCCGCGACCGCGAGGACCCCGCCCCGGTCGAGGGCGCGCAGCGCGACCGGCACGAGGTCGCCGACCGGCGCGAACAGGATCGCGCTGTCCAACGGCTCCGGCGGCGCCTCGTACGCGTCACGCGCCGAGGCCGCCCCCAGCTCCAGCGCGAGCCGCCGCGCCGCCCGGCCCCGGGTCAGCACATGCACGGTGGCCCCCTCGGCGAGCGCCACCTGGGCGCACAGATGGGCGCTGCCCCCGAAGCCGTAGAGACCGAGCCGGCCGCCCGGCGGGAGTGAGGCTCGGCGCAGCGCGCGGTAGCCGATGATCCCGGCGCACAGCAGCGGTGCCAGGGCCACGTCGTCCAGGCCGGCGGGCAGTCGGTGGGCGAACGCGGCCGGTACGGTCGTGTACTCCGCGTAACCGCCGTCGGCGTCCCAGCCGGTGTACTCGGAGCGCGGGCAGAGATTCTCGGCCCCGCGCAGGCAGTACGCGCAGGTGCCATCGGTACGGCGCAGCCACGCGACGCCCACCCGGTCACCGAGCGCGAACCCGTTCACCGCCGCCCCGAGCCCCGCCACCTCCCCGACGACCTCGTGCCCCGGAGTCACCCCCGGGCGCCGCACCGGCAGATCCCCCTCGGTGACATGCAGATCGGTCCGGCACACCCCGCACGCGCGCACGTGCACGAGCAGTTCGTCGTCACCCGGCACCGGCACCGGCTTCTCCACCCACCGGAGAGCGCCCTCCTCGACCGGCCCCGGCTCGGTCACGGCCCACGCGCGCATCGTCGTCGTATCCGCCATACGTCCAGTGTGGAACGGAACGCGGCGTTCGGCGCGCGCCTCGCTCTCCGGGTGACTAGCGTGAGAATTCGGACAACCCGACCTATCGGAGAGGGCCGCAATCATGGCCGTACAACCTGAGGGAACCCCCTGTTGGGCCGACGCGATGTTCAGCGACGTGGAGGGGGCCAAGCGCTTCTACGGCGAGGTCCTCGGCTGGACCTTCGGCGACGCGTCGTCGGAGTACGGCAGCTACACGCAGGCCTTCGTCGACGACAAGGCCGTAGCGGCCGTCGTACCGCCGATGCCGGGCCAGGAGGGGCATTCGCAGTGGTGCCTCTATCTCGCGTCACCGGACGCGGCGGCCACCGCGGCGAAGATCCGGGAGAACGGCGGTCAAGTGCTGATGGAGCCGATGAAGGTCGGCGACTTCGGCACGATGTGCCTGGCCAGTGAGCCCAGCGGCGCCGTCTTCGGCGTCTGGCAGGGCGGCACCCACGAGGGCTTCGAGGCCACGGGCGTGCCCGGCGCCTACGCCTGGGCCGAGGTCTTCACCCGCGAGCCCGCGAAGGCGGACGCGTTCTTCGCTGCGGTCTTCCCGTACGCGCAGAAGCAGATGGACGGCGGTGGCATGGACTACCGGATGTACAACGTCGGCGACGAGACGGTGCTGGGCCGGATGGCGATGGGCGACGAGTTCCCGCCCGAGGTGCCGTCGTACGTCAACGTGTACTTCACCGTCCCCGACTGTGACGAGGCCGTCGCCAAGGCCACCGAGCTCGGCGGCATCGTCCGCTTCGGCCCCATGGACAGTCCCTTCGGGCGGTTCGCGGCCCTGAGTGATCCGCAGGGCGCCGCGTTCACGGTGATCGACGTGACCACGACCAAGGGAGAGCTGCCGACGAGCACGGACGTCTAGCCGAGGCCGTTCATCAGCTCCCGTCGGCCGCCCACCAGGCGGGAGCGCAGGCCACGGCGGCGTCGACCAGGTCGTCCTTCGTGACGGATGGGTCGTCGAGCCAGGCCCTGATGGCTCCTGCGAAGCCGCGTGCCATGAACTGCGCGATCACCTGACGGTTGGCCTCGGGGAGTCCCGGGTGGTGGCCGTCGGCCATGAAGGCGAGCGTGTAGTCGCTGAAGTGGTGCACGAGCGCCTCGTACACACCGCTGTCCGCCGGGTCGTCGAGGGCGTGCCGGTATATCGGCAGGTACCGCTCGACGTGGTCGGCGACCTCCGCCGTGGCCAGGCGCAGCAGCTTGGGGGCCGGGTCGCCCTGCGTACGGCGCTCGGCCTCCAGCCGGTGGCCGCGCTCCAGGTCGGCGTGGAGCACCTGGATGAGCAGGTCCAGCGGGGAGCTGTAGCGGTTGTAGAACGTGGCCCGGGTGACGCCGGCCCGGTCGGCCAGTTCGCCGATCGTGATCTGTGAGACGGGCCGTCGGCCGGCCAGCTCCACGATGGCCTCCTCGAAGGCCCGCGTCGTACGGGTGATGCGCGGATCGATCCGGTCGCTCAGTGCTCTGCCCTCCTTGGTCCGCGGCTTTGTGATCACGTCGCACTCTGTCATGGGCGACGCCCACTCCGGTCCCGCCGCAGGAAGCCGCCGACCCGCTCGGGGTCACATGGCCACCTCCTCGTAGTGGGACACGCGATTGGCCACGGCGACTCCCCAGGGGATGCCGAAAAGCAGCACGAGCGCCAGGCCGAGGACCAGCGGGGCCGGGCGCAGGGCGCCGACTCCCACGCACAGGACGGCCATGGCGACGCATGTGCGGGCCAGGGGGCGATAGAGCCCAGGGTTCTCGTTCCAGTGGCGCAGGGACGCCGCGAGCACCATCGTCGCGCAGAGCACGACGGCCGCGCCCCCGCAGAGCACCCAGGCCGTGGCCGCAGGGGTCCGGCTGTCGTGGGCG
The DNA here is from genome assembly GCF_042721125.1 of Streptomyces sp. NPDC058469. Taxonomy (NCBI): domain Bacteria; kingdom Bacillati; phylum Actinomycetota; class Actinomycetes; order Kitasatosporales; family Streptomycetaceae; genus Streptomyces; species Streptomyces sp. NPDC058469. The sequence goes on along the minus strand of NZ_JBHXME010000010.1, from coordinate 66,736 downwards.
TGCTCGACGAGGCCGACCATCGCGGCACCCATGGCGGCCACGGCGGCCGTGATCGGCAGGTGGACCACCATCCACTGCAGGGCGCCGGCGCGCGTGGGCCGCGGCAGCCGGTGCCCGGCGAAGTCGAAGTAGGTCCACCACGCGCCGAACCCGACGACCACGGCGACGAGCCCGACGGCGAGGGTGAGCGCGTTGGTCGGCTCGTGGGCCAGTCCGTCGACCACCCCGGTCACGTTCTCGCCGAGCACGATGATGATGAACAGCCCGAACCGTTCCGTGAGCGCGTCGGTCACGCTGAGCGCGACCACCTGTTCCGGAATGGCTCTCCCGATGATGAACACGAACCCCGCCAGGTAGACGACGGCCAGCACACCCCACGTCAGGACGCGCGCGTCCGCGGGCAGGGCGGCGCTCGCCGCCAGCACGACCGCGCAGGCCGCCGTCCCCGTCACGTACAGCATGCTGGGGCGCCGGAACTCGGGGGTGTCACTGCGCGAGGCGAGCAGCCACAACAGCGCCAGGACCGCGAACAGCACCCCCGCGTCCACGGCGAACGCGGCTCCGCGTGTGCCGCCCGCGCCGGGGATGAACGCGCCCAGCGGGACGAGCACGAGGATCTGCAGCAGGAACATGCTCCGGCCGCGCGCGTCCTCGTGCCCGTGCAGCTCGTGGTGCAGGCTGCCGTTGAGCCAGGCGATCCACACCAGCGCGAACACCGCCGCGAACAGACCCAGTCCGCGCCAGTCGAGCTCCCCGGACAGATGGTGGGCGGCCTGCGCGACCAGTACGACCACGACCAGGTCGTAGAAGAGTTCCAGCGGCCCGACCACCCGCTCGCGCGGCTGCTCGCCGTGGGGGCGCGGGGGTCGCCACAACTGGCGGCGCACCCGGGCCAATTGCTCTTGTCGCGAGATCATGCGCGCAGCGTAGGGCGCTAGCGGACGAGATCTTCGGATACGGCCCACAGGCGGGCCGCGTTGTCCCGGTCCAGGGCGTACGGTGCGACGCCGGCGACGGCACCGGCCCGCTCGGTGACCGGCTCGGACGGGGCGCAGTCCTCGAAATAGCGGCCGGTGACGCCCTGGACGGTCGGCGAGGCGGCCAGCAGTACCGAGGTCGCGGCGCCCTGCTCGACCGACTTCTGCGGCGGCAGCGCGAGTTCGCCCGAGGCGATGAAGGCGGCCACCTGGTCCATGTCCATGTGCCGGGCCAGCGACGTGTCACCGACGTTGCCCGGCATCAGCGCGTTGGCGGTGATGCCGTCGTCGGCCCAGCGCTCGGCGGCACCGGCGGCGAACAGGGCGTTGGCCGTCTTCGACTGGCCGTACGAGGTCCAGGGGTCGTAGGGGCGGAAGCGGTAGTCCAGGTCGTCGAAGACGACCGGGGAGAAGAGGTGGCCGATGGAGCTCACCGACACGACCCGTGCGCCGTCCGCCGCCGCGAGGGCCGGGTGGAGGCCGGTGGTGAGGGCGAAGTGGCCGAGGTGGTTGACGCCGAACTGCCATTCGCGGCCCTCGGGCGTGCGGGTGAGTTCGGGGGTGGCCATCACCCCGGCGTTGTTGACCAGGATGTGCAACGGGCCCTGCCAGGCCGCCACGAACGCGGCGATCGTCGACCGGTCGGCCAGATCGAGCCGCCCCACCGTCAACTGCCCCGATCCGGGCGGCAGTTCCTTCGCCAGGCGCTCCGCCACCCGGGCACCCGCGTCGGTGTCCCGTACGGCCAGGGTGACATCGGCTCCCGCCGCGGCGAGCGCCCGGGCCGTCTCCACCCCGATCCCGGAACTGGCTCCGGTCACCACGGCCCGGCGGCCGTGCAGGTCGACGCCGTCGATCACTTCGGCGGCGGTTGTGTCCGCACTGAACATCTGGAACCCCAAAAGGTGGGCTAATTGACACATGTATATTAGCAGTCGCTGTGAACGCCGCATCTCGGGCGGACCCCGCTCGCCGAGGGGGACGCCGAGCCCGTCGCGCGGCCATGGCATGATCGGGCGCATGCGTGAACGTGTGGTGGCCGCGTGCGACGGGGCTTCGAAGGGGAATCCCGGTCCTGCGGCCTGGGCGTGGGTCGTGTCGGACGACAAGGAGAGCCCGGCCCGCTGGGAGGCGGGGCCGCTCGGCAAGGCCACCAACAACGTCGCCGAACTCACCGCGCTGGAGCGCCTGTTGACGGCGACCGCACCGGACGTGCCGCTGGAGATCCGCATGGACTCGCAGTACGCCATGAAGGCCGTCACCACCTGGCTGCCCGGCTGGAAGCGCAACGGCTGGAAGACGTCCGGCGGAAAGCCCGTCGCCAACCAGGAGTTGGTCGTCCGCATCGACGAACTCCTCGACGGCCGCTCGGTCGAGTTCCGTTACGTCCCCGCCCACCAGGTCGACGGCGACCCGCTGAACGACTTCGCCGACCGCGCGGCCAGCCAGGCGGCCATCGTCCAGGAGCCCGCGGGCAGCGACCTCGGCTCCCCGGAGCCGCCCCCCTCGCCCGACACCCCGAAGAAGCCCGCCCGCTCCGCCGGCGCCAAGTCGCCCCGCAAGAGCGCCGGTTCGGCCTCCCGCACCATCAAGGCCAAGTTCCCCGGCCGCTGCCTGTGCGGCCGCGCCTACGCGGCCGGCGAGCCCATCAGCAAGAACCCCCAGGGCTGGGGCCACCCGGAGTGCCGCACGGCCGAGGCATAAGCATCCCGGCGGGCCGGTTCACTCCACGGTGAGATCGGAACGCATCGCCGTACGCAGGGAGTTGAGCGCCTGGCCGACGGCGGCCATGGTGGACGACCACTCGGGGTCGGCGCTGACGTCTGGTCCGTCGAAGCGGTCCCGCAGGTCCCGGACCGTTCTGAACGCCCGGTTGGCCGTGTCGCCGAGCGGCTCGGGGGCGATGATCAGCATCTGGTAGCGGAGCTGGTAGGCGTCGGTGGAGCCCAGGATCTCGCCCGCCTGCCTGATGCGTTCTTCCCTGGTCAGGCCGGTGTTGCGCTTCAGGTCCCGGAGCCGGTGCGTGGTGAGCGAAAGCGCCCCGAGGTATTCGGCGTACAACCGCTGCTTGACGGCACGCTCGCGCGCCGTGTTCTCCCGTCGCCACCGTGACCGCTCGGCGAGCAGTGTCGTGCCGACGCCCAGAATCGCGCCGAGGGCGGTGCCCGCGAGAGTTCCCCAGTCCACCGTCCGATGGTAGGCAGGCGCGGCACAGCCAGAACACCGGGTCGGTGAGGGGGGCCTGGTGGCCTTCGAGTCCCGGCGGGGATGTGGCAGGACTGTCCCTCCAGCCTGCTACTCTGCGGTTCCACTTGACCACTTTGAGTAATCCCCAGGGGTGTGCGCGTGAAGGTCGCCTGTGTCGGAGGCGGGCCCGCCGGTCTGTATCTCTCGATCCTGCTGAAGCGTCAGGACCCGTCCCACGACATCACCGTCTACGAGCGCAACCCCGAGGGTTCGACCTACGGCTGGGGCGTGACGTACTGGCGCGGACTGCTCGACCAACTCCGGGAGTACGACCCCGAGTCGGCGCAGGCCGTCGACGAGCACTCGGTGCGCTGGAGCGACGGCGTCGCCCGCATCCGGGACCTGACGACCACTCAGCCCGGAGACGAGGGCCACGGCATCGGCCGCCACCGACTCCTCAGGATCCTCGCCGAACGGGCCCGATCTCTGGGCGTGCGGCTGGAGTTCGAGTGCGAGGTGACGGCCGACGACCTGCCCGACGCGGATCTGATCGTGGCCGCCGACGGTGTCAACAGCGCGCTGCGCACCCGGCACGCCGACCACTTCGGCGCCGAACTCAAGCCCGGCCGCAACCAGTACATCTGGCTCGGCACCAGCAAGGTCTTCGGCTCCTTCACCTTCGCCTTCGTGGAGACCGACCACGGCTGGATCTGGTGCTACGGCTACGCGTTCGGCCCCGAGGGCAGCACCTGCGTCATCGAGTGCGCACCCGAGACCTGGACCGGCCTCGGCCTCGACACCGCGGCCGAGGCCGACGGACTCGCCCTGCTGGAGAAGCTCTTCGCCGACCTGCTGGACGGCCACTCCCTGATCGGCCGCGCCTCGGCCGACGGCAGCGCCCAGTGGCTGAACTTCCGCACCCTCACCAACCGCACCTGGCACCGCGACAACCTCGTCCTGCTCGGCGACGCCGCCCACACCACCCACTACTCCATCGGTGCCGGCACCACCCTCGCCCTGGAGGACGCCATCGCGCTCGCCGACGCCCTGCGCGACCACACCGAGCTGCCGCAGGCCCTCGCCGCCTACGAACAGCGCCGTAGATCCGCCCTGTTGTCGATCCAGAGCGCGGCCCGCTACAGCGCCCAGTGGTACGAGAACCTGCAGCGCTACATCCACCTGCCCCCGCACCGCATGTTCGCCCTGCTCGGCCAGCGCCACTCGCCCCTGCTGCCGTACGTCCCGCCCCAGGTGTACTACGGCCTCGACAAGGCGGCGGGACGGTTGGAGCCGCTGCGCCGGTTCAAGCGCTGGCTCGGCCCCAAGGTCGCGCGGACCGTGCACGCGAGGGCGCTCGCCTCCCGCAAGTAGGGCGCCCTCCGCGAGCGGCCTGGGGAGGTTGGGTGAATGACTATTCACCAGTTAGGGTGAATAGTCATTCACCTTCTTTTTTCATGCCAGCTGGAGTGCCCATGGGCCAGCCCGTCCCGATACCCGACCCGCCCGGCGGCCTCGCCGGGCGGACTCCCTTGCGGGACCGGCTCACCGTTCCGGTGCTGGCGTTCGGCGGGATCCTGATGGCGGTCATGCAGACCGTGGTCGTCCCGCTGCTGCCGTCCCTGCCCCGGCTGACCCACTCCTCCGCGGGCGCCGTCTCCTGGATGGTCACCGCGACCCTCCTCTCCGGCGCCGTCCTCACCCCCGTGCTCGGCCGGGCCGGCGACATGTACGGCAAGCGACGGGTCCTGACCAGCGCCCTCGCTCTGATGACCGTCGGCTCGGTCATGTGCGCCCTGTCCTCCGACATCCGCGTACTGATCTTCGCCCGCGCCCTGCAAGGTGCCGCGGCGGCCGTCGTCCCCCTGTCGATCAGCATCCTGCGGGACGAACTGCCCCCGGAACGCCGGGGCAGCGCGGTGGCGCTGATGAGTTCCACGGTCGGTATCGGCGCCGCACTCGGACTGCCGCTCGCGGCGCTGATCGTGCAGTACGCCAACTGGCACGTCATGTTCTGGGCGACCAGCGCGCTCGGCGCGATCGGAGTGTGGGGGATCTGGTGGGCGGTGCGCGAGTCGCCGGTCAGGGAGCCGGGCCGCTTCGACGTGCTGGGCGCGCTGGGACTCGCCGTAGGACTGGTGTGTCTGCTGCTCGGGGTGTCCCAGGGCGGCCAGTGGGGGTGGGGCAGTGCGCGGATCCTGGCGCTGTTCCTCGCCACGGTCGTCGTGCTCGGCCTGTGGTGGTGGCAGCAACTCCGGGTGAAACAACCGCTGGTGGACCTGCGGCTGGTGTCCCGGCCCCGGGTGGGCCTGTCCCATGTGGCGGCCCTGCTGACCGGCTTCGCGTTCTACGCCAACTCCCTGGTCACCGCCCAGCTGGTGCAGGCGCCCAAGACCACCGGATACGGGCTCGGACTGACCATCGTCCAGACCGGCCTGTGCCTGCTGCCCGGCGGCATCACCATGCTGCTGCTCTCACCCGTCTCGGCCCGGATCTCGGCGGCCCGCGGCCCGCGCATCACACTCGCCATCGGCGCCGCGATCATCGCGCTCGGCTATGTGGTGCGCATCGCCGACAGCCGCGACCTGTGGACGATCATCCTGGGCGCGACGGTCGTGGCCACCGGCACCACCTTCGCCTACTCCGCGCTGCCCACGCTCATCCTGCGCGCCGTCCCGGCCGGCCAGACCGCGTCCGCGAACGGCGTCAACGTCCTGATGCGCACCATCGGCCAGGCCGTCTCCAGCGCCGTGGTGGCCGCCGTACTGGTGCACCACACCAGCCTGGTCGACGGGCTCCCGCTGCCCACGCTGCACGGATACCTGATGGCGTTCGCCATCGCCGGCGTGATCGCCCTGGTGGCGTGCGCGGCGGCACTGACCATCCCGGGCGACCCCGCCTCCGACGAGACGTGGCCCGCCCGCGAGCGTGCCGAGGGCGCGCGGGACGGGGCGTTGGAGGGAGCATGAGTGCCGTGAGCACCACTCCACCCACCGCGTCCCCGCCCGCACGCCGGGACGCCGAGGCGACCAAGGCGGCCATCCTCAGGGCCGCCCGCTACCTCCTCGCCCGCAACGCGCACGCCGACATCACCCTCAAGGCCGTCGCCGAACGCGCCGGTGTCAGCGCGCCGTTGATCCTCAAGTACTTCGGCAACAAGGACGCCCTGTTCGCCCGCGTCATGTCCTTCGAGACCGACGCGGAGGACCTCCTCGACGCCCCGCTCGACGGACTCGGCCGCCACATGGTCCGGCACGTCCTGGTCAGCCAGCGCGAGCGGGGCGCCGACCCGCTGCTGCGGATCGCGTTCGCGCCCCTCCAGGGCGACCACGGCGACATCCTGCGCGTCAACTTCCGCGCCCACGTGGTCGACCGCCTCGCCGAACGTCTCCCCGGCCCCGACGCCGCCCTGCGCGCCGAACTCGCCGTGGCGACGCTGCTCGGCCTCGGCGTCATGTACGGCATCGCCCGCGGCACCCGACTGCGCGCGACCGCGATCGACACCATCGTGGACCGCTACGGACCCACCGTGCAGGCCCACTTGACGCCCCGCTGAGCTACCGCGCCCGGCGTCGCTCCGCCCGCGCGCGACGGTACTCCCGGGCCAGGACACGCAAGGAGGCGAAAGCCGCCGGACTCGCCCCACGCCGCAGGAGCCCTCCGCCCTCGCGACGCACCGCACGGAGCCGCAGTTCCTGGACGGCGATCAGGGCGTCGAGAAACGGCCGGTACTCGGGCGCGACGAGAGCGGGAAGCCGACGGCCCTCCGTCAGCGTGGCCTCCGCGAGATCGGCCTGCGCCCGGACCAGACGGTCCAGCGCGGGCACGCACGCCTCGGACCTGCTCCGCAGATCCTCGAACTTCAGCCCGTGACGGACCAGTTCATCCTCCGGGATGCCGATACGGCCGTTCTCGGCATCCTCGGCGAGGTCGGCCAGGAAGTCGGTGCGCTGCAAGCCCTCGATCAGGGCGCGGCACCCTCGGACGAACGGCTCGTCGGCTCCGGCGTCGGGATCGGGCGCGAGCAGCGACGCGGTGAGCATCAGGGCGGGCAGCGCGTAACTGTCCACGTACGCCTGGAAGTCGGCTTCGGTCTCGAAGCCGGTCCAACTCGCCTCGACTTGGGCGCCGTCGAGGAAGGCACGCACCCGGGCCGCCATGTGCGGGTGGCGGCGCGCGGTGTTCCGGAGCGCCAACAGGGCGTCCTGGTCGGGCGGTTCACTGCCGTCGAGGGCCGCCGTGGTCTCGGCGTCCCAGGATTCGAGGATCGCCGTACGGACGTCCACGTCACCGGTGTCGATCAGTTCGTCGGTCACGTGCATGTAGGCCACCGCTGCGATGACCGGCGGATGCAGCTCCGCCGGCAGCAACAGCCGTACCGCGACGTACTCGTGGAGCGCGAACCTGCGGACGAGCCCGCGCTGGGCGTCGTAGGCGCGCCGCAGTCGCGGATCGGTGATGCCCGCCTTGGTCAGGGCGGTCGGCCAGCTGATCACGATTCTCCCCGTTCTCAATGATCTGCGAACAGCCTAACCACCCGGCTCCGCACATGATCACCGGGACAGGCTCCGGCCGAAGGCCGGCACCGCCGCATGCGGGCCGACGACGCTCCGGAGGTGGTGCGCGCGCTCAGCCACCAGGCCGCGGGCGGCGGCGGCGAAAGCGGCGCGGTCGGAGTGGCCGGTCTTCCGGAGCAGGCTCGCCACATGCTTCTCCACGGTCCGCGGCGAGATGTGCAGCCAGCCGGCGATGTCCTTGTTGCCGATTCGCTCGGCGAGCAGCCGGGCCACCTCGAACTCACGGACGGTGACCCCGTACCGGCGCAGATCCGGCGGCACGTGCTCGGTCCCCGTGCGCCGTTGCCGGACCGACGCGCCCATGCCGCGCAGCAGGCGCCGGCGAGCCTCTCCGACACCACGTCGATGATCATCGGAGCGTACTTCGTGTTCGTCGGCAGGATGTCGTTCGGCAGTTTCCTCGCCTTCGTGAACTCGCTGTGGCGGGCCGTCACCGGAATCTTCGACCTCGTCCACATGATCCCGCAGGCCCGCCGGAACACCGCCGTGCTCAAGCGGATCGGCGCTCTGCGCTCCTCGGGGCGTCGGCGTACCACGACGAGGGACGGATGGTGCTGGTCCAAGCCGCCCGTGTCGGGTACAGCGACGGCGCGGACGTGACGATCGAGGACTTCGAAATGGGCGCCGGCGAGCACGTCCTGCTCCGGGGCCTCAACGGCTGCGGCAGGACAACGCTCCTGCACTTCATCTCCGGAACGCTGGCCCCCGACTGCGGGATGGTCACCCTGCCGACCCGGGTGGCCGCCCTGACCGCTCCGGTCAACTTGCCCCCGCTGCCCGTGCGTGAACTGGTCGCCGACGAGCGGCTGCGCATGGTCATGGGGCTGGACGGGCTGGCCGACCAACTCCCCTCGGAACTGTCGTCCGGCCAGCGACAGCGGACCGGAGTCGCGGCGCTCCTGTGCGAGGACGCGGACGTGTACCTCGTCGACGAGCTGTTCGCGAATCTCGACGAGACCGGCAGGGACCTGGTGCTGCGGGCGCTCGAACAGCACACCCACGGGCGCGGCCTCCTCGTCGTGCACCACGGTGACGAGGCTCTCGACAGCCGGTTCGACCGGGTGGTCACCTTGTCCGCGGCTGCCGTTCACCCCTAGGTCGGGACGCCCGAAGGGTGTGGCGACGCCATCAGAGACGACTTAGCCGAACAGTCGGTCCAGGAAGGCGTTCCCGAACACCCCGTGCGGATCGAGCCGGTCGAAGGTGCCCGCCGCCTGCCCCCACACCGACTCCCCGAAGGAGCCCGGGATCGCCGTGCCCAGCACCTCCTCGTCGCTCCACGCGGCCTGCTCGGTGTAGGCCCAGCCCTTCGACCACTCGACCCGGGTCAGGGCGTCCGTGCCGTCGTACGAGTGCAGCAGGAACTGCTCCAACTCCCGTAGGAACTCCTCCGCGTACGGCGTGCCGGGCAGCGTCAGCACGTCCAGCCAGACGGCCGTGTCCCACTCGGGGTGCTCGGCGCTCGGCCGCAGTGCGGACAGCAACGGGGTGCGGGCGCCGGCCAGTTCGGTGTCGGCGGGGTGGTCGAGGCCGGTCACCCGGATCTCGACGGTGCCGTTGACGGGGAAGCGGCCGAGCGCGGCGTACGCGGTGAGCCGTTCCTGGTAGAAGTCGGTGAACTCGTGGACCACGCGCTGTACTTGGGCCCGGGTGGTCAGCACCGCGTAGCCGTTGGCGGTCTCCCGCAGGGTCGTCGGCTTGATGTAGAGCAGCGTGTTCTTCGACGGCCCCCAGATGTCCGCCGACAGTGTCGTCGTCAACCCCAGTGCTGCCACGTCGAGTTGGGCGTTGCCGAGCACCGGCGCCAGATACCACGCCGCGTCGGACAGGATCCGCCCGACGAGATCCGCGACCAGTGTCGGCACGTTGTCGGAGAACGGATAGTTGTACGGCGACGAGACGTGCCGCGAGGTCAACGGCCGGGTCGGTTCGACGCTCCACACCTTCAGCCAGGGGAACTCGGTGAACGCGAACCAGATCGCCTCGGCCCGCCCCGACGCGTCCAGGAAGCTCGCGAAGCTCCGCCCGCCGGACCCGGGCGCCGCGAACAGCTCGGCGGCCGGGATGTCCGTACGGCTGACGCAACGCAGGTTGGCGTTCGCCCCGACCCGCAGCACGACTTCGGTGACCAGCGAACGCCCGAGATGCGTGAGCAGCGCCGCGCAGTCCGCCTCGTCGCGGGTGTAGGTCCGCAGCACGTACGCGCCGGTGTCCGTGTCCCACACCACCGCCGTCAGAGACAGCACCAGATTGCTGAGCGACCCGAAGGTGTGCCCGGCAGTTCGCTGCTCGCCGTTCGCCGGTACGGCCGTGCCGTGCGCGTCGATGGCCAGGGCGCCGCCCAGCGTCAGATCGCCGGGCGCGGGCGAGGCGGTGAGACCAAGGCCGTGGCTCTCCAGGAAGGTGAGCAGTGCCTCCAAGGTGACCCCCGTGCCGGCCCTTACGGCGGAGGCGGAGTCCAGGGTCAGGCCGGTGAGGTGCGGGGCGGTGTCGACCAGCAGCACCGGCGCGTCGGAGGTCGTACCGGACTCGATCGTCAGCGGTGACCAGCCGTGCGAGGAACCGCGGGCGCGGACCCTCCATTCGTGCTGCCAGGCCCAGTTGACGACGGACACCACCTGGTCGGCGTCGGTCGGCGCGCAAGCCCACAGCCCGTCGGCGGTGATCTCGCCGACCCAGTTCCGGTACGCCGAGCGGTAGAGGCCGACCTCGGCGGGGAAGTCGGGCAGCTCGGCCGCCGCGACGGCCGGATCGGCCGTCAGGAGCACGGGTACGGCGGCCAGAGCCGCCGCGGAGAGAAGGAAGCCCCGTCGGGTCCAGGGAGCGGAACTGCCGTTCCCCGACTGGAGGTTGTTCGCCACATGATCGGTCACGCGCACACGCTAGGCGGGAGTTGACACGAGTAGGCATCCTGTCGAACCGGTTCACTCGTGTGAGTGAAAGATTCACAGGTCGCGACCCGGCGGAGCCCGTTCCGCTCATGTCAGTGGCGGATGACAGACTGACGGCATGGACGAACGTGTAATCGGCAGGTCGCAGCAGCAGGCATCCGTCGTCGGTCTCGGCACCTGGCAGCTGGGCGCCGACTGGGGAGACGTCGACGACAAGGAGGCCCTCGCCGTGCTGGAGGCGGCGGCGGAGTCGGGGGTGACCTTCTTCGACACGGCCGACGTGTACGGCGACGGGCGCAGCGAGCAGACCATCGCCACCTTCCTGAGCGGCCGGCCCGATCTGCATGTCCTGGTCGCGACGAAGATGGGCCGCCGCGTCGACCAGATCCCGGAGAACTACGTCCTCGACAACTTCCGCGCCTGGAACGACCGTTCGCGCCGCAACCTAGGCGTCGACCGCATCGACCTGGTGCAGCTGCACTGCCCGCCCACGCCGGTGTACTCCTCGGACGAGGTGTTCGACGCCCTCGACACCCTGGTCGCGGAGGAGCGCATCGCCCGGTACGGCGTCAGCGTGGAGACCTGCGAGGAAGCCCTCACCGCGATCGCCCGGCCGAACGTGACCAGCGTGCAGATCATCCTCAACGCGTTCCGCATGAAGCCCCTGCTCCAGGTGCTCCCGGCCGCCCAGGAGGCGGGCGTCGGCATCATCGCGCGCGTGCCGCTCGCCTCGGGCCTGCTGTCCGGCAAGTACACCAAGGACACGGTCTTCCCGGAGAACGACCACCGCACGTACAACCGGCACGGCGAGGCCTTCGACCAGGGCGAGACCTTCTCCGGCGTCGACTACACCACGGGCGTCGAGGCCGCCGCCGAGTTCTCCGCCCTCGCCCCGGAGGGGTACACCCCGGCGCAGCTGGCCCTGCGCTGGATCATCGACCAGCCCGGTGTCACCACGGTGATCCCCGGCGCCCGCTCACCCGAACAGGCCCGCGCCAACGCGGCCGCCGCCAAGCTGCCCGCCCTGTCCGAGGACACGCTCACCGCGATCCGGAACCTCTACGACCGCCGGATCAAGGACCAGGTCGAGGGGCGCTGGTAGACCCCGGCTCCGTTTGAACGGTCGGCGGTCCGGTTACACGGACCGCATGACCCAGGAAGACCGGCGGACGGGACGCGACGAGACCCAGGAGGAGAGAGCGGACCGGATGTGGGGCGAGCTCATCCAGGAGGTCCGGGTCGCGCAGACCGGCGTACAGATCCTGTTCGGGTTCCTGCTCACCGTCGTCTTCACCCCGAAGTACGACCAGCTGGAACACGCGAACCAGATCCTCTACATCGTGACCGTCGTCCTCGGCGCGACCGCCACCGGCGCCCTGATCGGCCCGGTCTCCCTGCACCGCCTGGTCTCCGGCCGGAGCGTGAAACCCCAGGCGGTGCGCTGGGCGTCCCGGCTGACCTTCGTCGGCCTCGTCCTGCTGCTCGCCACCATGACCGCCGCGCTGCTGCTGATCCTCCGGGTCGCCACCCACGACGGCTATGTGCCGTGGCTGGTCTCCGGGGTGGTCATCTGGTACCTGCTGTGCTGGTTCGTCCTCCCCATGTGGGCACGGCACCGGCATACGACCCGATGACACCGAGCCGAGCCATCTGCCGGTCGTGGACCCGGCTGAGCACGAGCACCGAGACCGTCGCCCCGATCAGCGCGCAGAACATGTCCCACTGTGTGTCCCACACATCCCCCTGAGTGGCCAGGAAGGCGTCCGCGCCGTGCCCGCCGATCACGGCCGCCGCCCACTCGAACAGCTCGAACAGGGCGCTGAAGGCGAGACACGCGCACACCGTGAGCGGCGCCAGCCAGCGGCTGCCGCGCAGCGGTGAGGTGCGGGTGAGCACCTCCCGTACCAGGACCGCCGGTACGAAGCCCTGCATGAGGTGCCCGAGACGGTCGTAGGGATTTCGGCTCAGTCCGAACGTGTCACGGACCCAGTCGCCCGCCGGCACCTGTGCGTACGTGTAGTGGCCGCCCACGGCGAGGACCAGCGCGTGTGCGGCGAGCAGACAGCACAGCAGGCCGGTCAGGGGGAAGCGGCGCCAGGTCAGCACGATCACCGGGAGTCCGACGAAGACCCACACGGTCTCCAGGAACCACGTCGTGCGATCGTGCGGATGCCAGGCGGAGAGGGCCATGCCGACGACCACCAGCGCGACCATGGCGGCGGGCAGCCGGCGCCGCGGTGCGGAAGCAGGAACGGACACGATGAGGCTCCCTTGTCGTGGGGAGCCTCATCGTGTCCGAAGGGCCGGGCCGCTACATGAGTACGGCTACTCAGCGCGCGTGGTGGAACCGCGCAACGCGCTGAGGCAGCTGTCGATGGCCTGCTGGAGCTCCTCCAGACGCTGGACCATGTCGTCCTCATAGAAGTCCTGGGCGTCGTCGAAGGTCAGCTCCTCGAACGCCTTCGTGGCCTTCTGCAGGCTGCTGTAGAACTTCGTCCGCTTCTCCTGGACGCGCAGTTCGGGGTCGGCCTCCACCGCCTCGACGACCAGGTTCTTCATCGTGTCGTACGCCTCGGTGGCCCAGCCGCCGGTGTCCTCGCCGTCCTCCAGCTCGTCGAGGAGCGACAGGTGCCGCTCGGCCTCCTGGCGCAGGTCGACGGGCGCGTCGACGGTCTGGCCGGCCGGGGTCTTGATCTGGCCCGACTCGGCGATCTGGCGCACATACCCGATCCGGTCCGCCGAGCGGCTCTCCGTCGCCACCGCCTTCTTCAGGTCGTCGGTGCGCACGACGTCCCGGGCCAGCTCGGACTGCAGCTCCGGGTCCTCCCGGACCCGGTCGAGCAGCGCCTGCCGGGCAGCCCGCGCGGTGGACGGGTCGGCGAGGATCGCGGCGCGCAGCGCGGTCGGGTTCTCCGCGACCTCCAGCGCCTTGGTGGGCCGGATGCCCTCCGCCTCGGCGGCCTCGGAGATGGCGGTGCCGCGCTCCGAGGTGGCACTGGAACGGGAGACGTAGTAGTTCAACCACACGTCGGCGTCCGGGAGTTCGACCTCCTGGCCGGGGGCCAGCTCCTCGAAGTGCGGGACGAGACCGTCGTCCGCGGCCCGGTCCCAGGCCTTGTAGAAGCGCATGACACGCTCGGGGGAGCAGTCGGCGAGTTCGGCGAACTCCTTCGCGGACACCTTCGGCGTCTCGTCCGCGCTCTGCCCGCCGGGCCGAACGCTGCGCGCCACCTTGAGGCCGAACGCCCAGCCGCCGGTGCGGGCGTAGGCTCCGAACTCGTGCGCGTCCCGGGCGACGAGGCCGGCGTCGTCGAGGGCGGTGAAAGACGTCTCGGCCTGGTCGATCACTACGGTCAAGGCGGACTCTCCTGGCTGGGCTGGTCGGTGGGGGGCCTGCCTCGGTGGCTCAGGCAGACAGGCAGGCAGCCTATTCCACCCGTTGCCGCTGCTTTGAGCGCCCGGCCCTCGCGTCGCCGACCGGCCTCCTAGCCGGCATCTCTGCGGAAGGTCTTCAGGAAGGCCTGCAGCGCCTGCCGGTTGGCCGTGTCGTTCCACTCGTCGGCCGGCGTCGTCCAGCGCAACGAGAAGCTGCGCCCGCCGCCGATCAGGAAACCACGCCCCCAGGTACGCAGCCGGTCCTCGCCGGTGCCGGAGAACCACTCCATGTCGGCGGCCTTGTCGCCCTGGTACGTGGTGGCCTGGATGGTGCCGATCTGCTGGAAGCCCTCGGTCTGCTTGAGCCCCGGCAGGACGTCGTCACGCCAGACGGCGACCGGGTCCGGGCCCGCCTGAGTGCTGTACGTCACGGCCAGCGTGCGCGGGTCGCCCGTGGCGCCGAAGGTGACCCGATAGGCGTCGGACACCTGCTGGGTCTCCACCACCTTCCAGCCCTTGGGGAGCGCGACGGAGAACCCCTGCGGCGCCCTGAACACGCGGAAGCCGGCCGGCAGCGCCGAGGCGGTGGGAGTGGGGGAGGGGGACGCGGTGACGGAGGGCGAGGCGGACGCGGAAGCGGAAGGAGAGGCGGGGGACGTGGCCGACGGAGTTGCGGACGGGGAGTAGGCGTGACCGTCGATGTTCTCGCCGGGTGTGCTGACCGAGGCGGACGCGGACGGGAGCGGCGAGGGGGAGGTGGCCGCCGAGGTCTCGGTGCCGGGGAGTTGGTGGGTGGCGGCGAGGACGGCGACCGTGACGGTGCCGACGGCGAGGGCGGTCCCGGCGGCCATGCCCCGGCCGCTCCAGGTGGTCCCCGCCCCACGCACGACGTCGTAGGCCCTCCGCAACCGGGGCAGGGGAACCGGCTCGCGGTCGGCGTACGGGTCCTCGTCGAGGATGCGGGTGAGGGACTCGCGGACCAGTGGGCGGGTCAGCCGCTCCCGGGAGTTCTTGCGCAGCAGCCCCTGCACGACCTGTGCCAGCGGACCGGCGCGTGACGGGCCGCGCATCGGGAGCCGGTCGACGCCCTTCATGGTCGCCTCGGGGCGGCCCCGGTCGCGGAACGGCGGGTGTCCCTCGACCAGCGTGTAGAGGATCGCGCCGAGCGCCCACAGGTCGGCGGCGGGACCGATGCGTTCGTCCCGTGCCTGTTCCGGCGAGGCGTACGACGGTGCGGTGATCCGCGGGGCGAGGGTGGCGCCCGCGAGCCCGAAGCCGGTGAGGACGACACCGCCCCGGTCCCGCACGAACACCTGGCCCGGACTGAGTTCGCCGTGGGTGATGCCCTCGCTGTGCGCCGCTTCCAGGATGTCGAGCAGTTCGAGTCCGATGCGGGCGGCCCGCACGTAGTGGAACGTGCCCTGCTGGGCGAGGAGTTGGCCGAGCGGTGTGCCGTCGATCCAGTCGGTGACGGTCCACAGCGTGCCGGCCTCCTCGACGGCGTCGACGACCGGGGCGACCCGGGTGGGACAGAGCAGCACCATGACGTCGGTGGTGCGCCGGATGCCTGCGGTGATCCGTCCCGCGCCCTCTCCGTCCGGGACGACGGGGAGGGTCACCTGCGTGAGGAGGCAGGGCTGTTCGGCGATCGTGTCCTCGCCGTACCAGGAGACGCGGTTGGTCTCGCGGTGCGCGACCTCCATGGGCCGGTATCTGCCGGCGACCAACTCGTGTACGGAGACGTGCGTCTCGACCATGGCCATCCCTCGCTGAACCGCTGGCTCTCACCTTTCCCAGAAGTACGGCGGGTGTGATGGGCTGCGTTCAATGGAAGCCCAATTCCCCGGTGTTTCTTGCCTTTTATTCAACGGCGGCGAGCAGGTGTGCGAGAAAATCGAGTCGCGGGGGGAGGTCCCAGGTCGGCGCTTGTGTCCCGGGGCGGGTGAATTCGCCCCGGGGGCTTCCGTGGCGGAATGCTGCCGCCCTACCTGGTGGTAACCGGCGGTAAACGCAGACGTGAAGACCGCGAATACACGGTGCTTGTCGACAACTTCGTCGAGGGATTCGTCAACGAATCTGTCAACGAAGTGAGTTGACGGGAAGTCAGCGCAGTCCGAACTCTTCCGACCAGCCCGCGATCTCCCCGACGGTCGCGTTGCCCCCGCAGACCACGAGACCGAGCCGGGCGCCCTCGCCGACCCGCTCCAGCACCTGCCGGGCGGCGGGCAGCAGACAGCCCGCGGCGGGTTCGGTCCACACCTTGGCATGCTCGGCGAGGTCGAGACACCCCTGCACGGCGTCCCGGTCGGGGACGGTCAGCACCTCGGCGACCAGGGCCGACACATGGTCGTACGTCAGCTGCGACACGGCCGGCGCGCTGAGCGTGGTCACGATCGACGACGGCGTGACCGGCACCGGGCCGCCCGCCGTGAGCGCCGCGGACATGGCCTCGGCGCCCTCGGTCTCCACACCCCAGACCCGGATCCCGGGCCGCCGGGCGTGCAGGGCGGCGGCGATCCCGGCGATCAGACCACCGCCGCCGATGCTGACCACGACGTCGGTGAGTTCACCGGCGTCCTCAGCGAACTCCAGCCCCACGGTGCCCTGTCCGGCGATCACCACCGGGTCGTCGAACGGGTGGACCAGGGTCAGCCCCTCGTCCCGCAACCGGTTCACCAGCTCGAACGCGCTCGGCATGTCGTCGGTCAGCCGCAGCGACGCGCCCGCCGCCTCCACCAGCGCGATGGACCGCGTCGGCGCCGAACGCGGCATGACCACCGTCGCCTTCACGTCGAGCGCCGCCGCCATGACCGCGAGCGCGATCCCGTGATTGCCGCCGCTGACCGCCACCACTCCGGCCGCCAATTCGCCCTCGCTCAGGGACAGTAGCTTCGCTGTCGCCCCGCGCGCCTTGAAGGAACCCGTGCGCTGCAACAGCTCCAGCTTCGTCGTGACCGGGACACCGAGCAGCTCGGAGAGCCCGAAGCTCTCCACGGTCGGGGTGCGTACGACGTGTCCGGCGATCCGCTCGGCGGCGGCTTCGATGTCCGAGATGCCGATCAAGGCAGTCATCCTTCCGGCACGGGGACAGGTGACCCGTGCCGATCCGACCCTGACGCGGAAAGGACGCGCAGGTCAACACGTTTCAGAGTTCGCGCCGCACCAGGAACTCCACCAGGGACCGCAGGTCGTCCGCGGGCCCGGCCGCCAATGGCACCCCGGCGAGCGCCGTCTCCACGGCGCCGATGTGCCGACGGGCCTCTGCCAGCGCCGCCGCACGGCCACCGGCCTCCTCGATCAGTCCGGCGGCTACGGCAGGTTCGGCGCCCGACTCAAGGAGGGCGGCGAGGTGTCGGTCGCCGGTGGCGGAGAGCGCGGCCAGGACCGGGAAGGTCTTCTTGCGCTCCCGCAGATCACCGTGCACGGGCTTGCCGGTCACCGCCGGGTCGCCCCAGATCCCCAGGACGTCGTCGACCAGTTGGAAGGCGATGCCCAGCTGCCGTCCGGCCCGGTCGAGCGCGGCGACCGTCGCAGGGGGCGCCCCACCGAGTACGGCACCGAGCGCGACCGCGCAGCCCAGCAGCGCACCCGTCTTGCCCTCGGCCATCGCCCGGTACTCGTCCGGGCGGACCCGCTCCGGCCCGGTCCAGGGGCGTGCCGCGAACAGCAGGTCGTCCGCCTGGCCGTGCACCAGATCGCCGAGCGCCGTCGACAGCAGGCGCAGCCCGCCCGCTCCACCCGGGGCCGCGGCGAGCGTCTCGACGGCCAGAGCGAACAGGGCGTCGCCCGCGAGGACGGCCGGGCCCGTGCCGTAGGCCTTCCAGACCGTGGGGCGGCGGCGCCGGGTCGGGTCGCCGTCCATGATGTCGTCGTGCAACAGCGAGAAGGTGTGCACCAGTTCCACCGCGACGGCCGCGGCGACCCCGGCCCGCCCGGGGGCACCGGCCGCCTCCGCCCCGAGCACGGCGAGGGCCTGCCGTACGCCCTTGCCGCCCGGCGCGGCGACGGGAGCGCCGCCCACCTCGCACCAGCCGAACGAGTAGGCCGCCATCTCGCCCATCCACGGATGCAGCCGCCCGACCGCCTCGGCGAGGGCGGGCCGCACCAAGTCCTGGCAACGGGTCAGGACTTGGGGTACGGACGGTGCCGCTACGGTCGAGGAGCGCGCCGTCACCGTACGACCTCCGCCGTGACGCCGACGCCCAACTCGTCCTGCGCCCGGGCCACCATCTCGCGCGCGTGCCGCAGGCCTATCCGCTCCAATATCCGTGCCAGTTCGGTGAGTTCGGCCGCCGTCTCGGCACGGTCGCGGCCCAGGCGGGCCAGGGACTTGGCCAGGCCCAGCCGCGAGAGGGCCTCGCCGCGCGGTTCGCTCATCGCGCGGAACTCGGCGAGCGCCTGCTCGTAGAGGTTCCGCGCCTCGGCGTAACGCCCGGCGCGGTAAAGGACGTTGCCGCGCATCTTGTGGTTGTAGGCGAGCGCGCTGGAGAGCTTCATCGCACGGCAGCTGTCCTCCGCCTCGGACAGCAGGTCGAGAGCCCGCTCGGTGTCCTGGTCGCGCACGGAGACGATGTCGGCGAGTCCGCGCAGCGCCCAGGCGTGCCCGCGCCTGTCGTCGGCGCCCGCCGCGATCTCGGCCGCCTCCTGGAACATCGCGAACGCCGTGTCGTAGGAACCCCTGTTGCGGTGGATCTGCGCGATGCCCTCCAGCGCCCACACCGTGTGCCGGGCCTCGCCGCGCTTGCGGGCCTCGGCGAGGAGTTGTTCGTGCAGTCGGGCCACGGCCTCGTAGTCGCCCTGGATGCGGCCGGTCTCGGCGAGGCCCGCCAGTGAGTAGCCCCGGACGACGATGTCCCCGCCGCGCTCGCCGAGTTCGGCCGCGAGCCCCAACAGCCGCCATGCCAGCGGGAACGCGCCGCGCTGCCGGGCCAGGGTGCCGCCGCTCCACATCGCCCAGGCCATCGCGGCCGTGTCCCCGGCCTCACGGGCCGCGCGGTAACTCGCCTTCCACGCCCGGTCCGCCTCCCGCACCTGCCCGAGCCGCCGGTGCGCCTCGGCGACGGCGAGGCCCGAGCGGGCCGCCTCGGCGCGCTGCCCCGACCGCTCGGCCGCCGCCAACTGCTCGGTGCCGGCGGCCAGTACGTCGACCAGTGAGGAGTTCACGGACAGGGTGGTGAGGGCGCCCTGGTACTCCGGAGCGAATGCCTTGCCGTACATCGATGCCTCTCGATCCTTATACACCGCATGTAGACACTGTGTGTATACATAGTGCCTATACATCGCATGTATACATGCCGTGTATAGAGCCTTGGAAATGAGCCCCGGCCGTGGGGGCCAGGGCGTCATCTGCTGATGCGGATCAAGACGTCGATGTGCGCGGCGAGGTTGCCTCTGAGGCGTAGATCACTCGCCGGGACCTCAGTGCTGCTGTGCCTTCTGCGGCGTCTCCTCGCTGGGCCGTACGACGACGAACCCCTCCCCCTGGAGCATGAGTTGGACGGCCTCGCCGGAACCGCCGCGCAGCATCGACCCGATGGACTGCGAACGGTGCAGCGAGGTCTGGAGGTGGGCCGACCAGCCGACCACCGCGTCCGTGTCGACGAACACCGGGGACTGCGGCGAGACCGGAATGACCAGCGGGTTGCCCTCGCAGACCAGGCCCAGCTTGCCCTGCCCGGTGAAGACGCTGTTGAAGAGACCGCCGCCCGCGATACCGGAACCCTTCACCGTCTTGATCGCGTACGACAGCGAGGCGTCGAAACACAGGACGTTACGGCCGTTGACGGTGAACTCGTCGCCGGGGTCGATCTCGACCACGAAACAGTTCTGCGCCTCGTGCGCGAACCACGCCTCGCCCTGGCCGCGCACCACCATCAACGGCAGACCCTCACCGGTGACCGCACGCTTGAGCATGCCGCCCACGCCCTGGCCCTTGCGCTCGAACTGGAGGTTGCCGCGGTAGGCGATCATCGCCCCCTGGCGGGCGAGCATCTCGCCGTTGACCGCGTACCTGACGCACTTGGCGTTCTCTACGGTCATGCCCGGCGCGGTGGCCGGCTGCACCATGTGCTCACTGGAAAACAGATCACCCTTCATGCGGGCATCCTGTCCCGGAGGATCTCATTCCGACAAGATCGTGGACGGGTCGGCTGTCCCTGGCGGTCAGGCGCCGAAGAGTTGCGTCCAGTACGTCCCCGTCTGTCCGCCGCCCGCGAAACCGATGCCTATGTGGGTGAAGTCCGGCTTGAGGATGTTGGCGCGATGGCCGGGGCTGTTCATCCAGCCCTCCACGACCTCGGCGGCCGATCGCTGACCGCAGGCGATGTTCTCGCCGATCGTGCGCCTGCGCGAACCCGCGGCGGCGGCCCGGTCCCAGGGCTGGGAGCCGTCGGGGGAGGTGTGCGAGTAGAAGGCGCGGGCCACCATGTCGCTGCTGTGCGCCTGCGCGGCGGCGGCCAGCAGTGGGTCTACGGCGAGTGCGGGCAGCCCGGCCCTGGCGCGCTCCGCGTTGGTCAACGCGGCGACCTTCTCCGCCGTGCGGGCCAGATTGCCCGCGGTGAGCGGCGTTGCCCACAACGCCGTCCAGTAGACGTCACCGGAGCGGGGGTCGACGGCCTGGGCGAGACCCGCGTGCGTGAAGTCCCGGTCCAGCAGCGTCCGGCGGGCCTGTTCGGTGCGCAGGCAGTAGTCGACGAACTCGGCGGGGGTGCGGGGTCCGGAGACCAGGTGCTCGCCGATGGTGAGGTAGGTGTAACCGGCGCGGGTGACGCGCTGGTACACGGAGGTGCCGTCACGGCTCTCGGTGCCGAGGTGTCCGGCGGCGGCCATGTCGGAGGCGTGGGCCTGCGCGGCGGAGGTGAGGCGAGGGTCCGGGGAGACCGGTGGCGAACCGGCTTTGGCGCGAGCCGAGTTGGCCAGGGTGAGGAAGCCGGTGGGGTCGGGTGTCCGGGCGGCGGGAGAGCCTGGGTGCGGCCCGGTGGGAGACACCGTTCGGGGCGCGGGGACGGACGCTGATCGTCGCGGGTCGGGCGCGGATGCGGGTCGCAGTGTGGTCGTGGGCCGAGGAGCGGTGGCCGGTGTCGGGCGTGGCGTCGCGGAGCGCGCACCTCCCGTTCCCGCCCCTCGTCCCGGCGCTGGAGCCGAGTCCTCGACGAGGTCCACGCCGAAGTCCCGCGCGATCCCCGCGAGTCCGTCGGCGTACCCCTGCCCCAGCGCGCGCAGCTTCCAGCCGGTGCCCCGTCGGTACAGCTCGGCGAGGAGCAGGACGGTTTCCCGCTGGGGGCGTGGTGGGGTGAAGCGGGTGAGGGGTTGGCCGCCGGTGTTGGTCACGTGGAGGGTCGGGGCCGGCAGGCGGCCCAAGGGCGTGCCGGGATCGGCGGGACTGATGACGACGGTGACCCGGTCGGCGCCGGCGCGAAGGCGGGCCGGGTCGATGGTCAGGGTGTCGTCCCGCAACCGCGCTCCGGGCGCCGTCGGCTGGTTGTAGAACACGAAGTCCGCGTCGCCGCCGACCTTGCCGCTCTCGTCCGTGATCAGTGCCGACACGTCGAAGGGACCGGGCACGCGCAGGGTCAGGGCACCGCCAGGAAGGGGCAGATTGCCGCCCGGCACCAGCTCGTTCACGGCACCGCCCTTGCTGTTCGCGCCCGGTGGGGGAGTTCCCCGGTGGGGGGACTTCGTCCTCCACTCAACGTCTCGCCGGGGCACGGGGGTTCCCGCGCGTGGAGGTGGGGGGCGGACAGCCTCGCTCTCCGGCCCCCACCGCGCACCGCGTCCTCAGTCCCGTGCGACCCCCGGCGCGATGTCCTCGTAGGCCACGTTCCGTTCGGTGACGTAGGAGCCTCGGCCCGTGAGCGGTGAGCTCTGGATCGCCTTCGTCCGCTTGCCGCAGAAGGCCGACTCCAAGGTGCGCGCCATCGTGTTGAGGACGGTGCCGTTGTTGGACGTGTTGGCCAGCGCGGTGAGGCTGCGGCGGCCGTCCTTGGACGTGAAGGAGTAGGTGTAGAAACCCTGGACCGCGCCCGTGTGGCCGTACACGGAGACACCGCAGGACAGATCGCGGCGCCGCAGTCCGAGCCCGTACCGGGTCGTGCTGTTGACCGGGGTCCACCGCTCCATCTGCGCGAGCTGGGCGGCGGAGGTGAGCCTGCCGCCGAGCAGGGCGGAGAAGAAGGTGTTCAGGTCGCGGGTGGTGGAGATGACCGCTCCGGCGCTCTGCGCCCAGGAGACCGTCTGGTCGGTGGCGTCGATGAGCTTCGCGCCCGCGCGGTCCGGGGTGAGATAGCCGTGGGCGTACCGGCCCGGGATCGTCGTGGCCGGGTGGACGTAGAAGGTGTCGCGCAGCTTGAGCGGCTTGATGATGCGGTCGCGGTACTCGGTGCCCACGGAGTGGCCCGTCAGCTTCTCGATGAGCATCCCGGCGACCACGAAGTTGGTGTTCGAGTACGAGTAGGCGGCGCCCGGCGCGTTGGTGCGCGCATGGTTCAGGGACAGTTGCACCAGCTGGCGGTAGGTGAAGACCTTGTTGCGTACGGCCTCGAAGCCGGAGACCGAGCTGGCGAACATGGAGTTCGTGTAGTCGTACAGACCGCTGCGGTGGCTCAGTACGTGGCGCACGGTGATCCGCTTGTCGGGCAGCAGTCCGGGCAGGTAGCGGTCGACGGAGGCGTCCAGGTTCAGCTTGTGCGCGTCGGCCAGTTGGAGCAGGACGACGGCCGAGAACGACTTGGTGATGCTGCCGATGCGGAAGCGGTCGGCGTTGCCGATGGCCCGGCGTGTCGAGCGGTCGTCGATGCCCGCGGCGGCCGTGTGGACGGTGCCGTGGTCGTCGATGCGGGCGATCGCCCCGGGCGCGCCCTGCGTTGTCAGCGTGCGCAGTACGGCACGGAGCCCTGCCAGGTCGGGGGCCGGAAGTCCCGCCAGGCCGGGGGCCGGAACTGCGTCTGCGCTGTTGGTTCTCGTGGTGTCCGACTCGTGGGTCGCGGCATGCGCCGGTACCGCCGTGAGCGCCAGCAGTGCCGCCGCCGACGCCGTGGCCCTGCGCACCGATCTTGAGACCATCCGGTTCTCTCCCATTTTTTCTCTGTATGCGAGATCGATCACAGTCGCGCTAGGCAACCTTCTCGCACCCCGTCACATCTCCACAGCTGACGCACAGTTGGTCATTCGCTGATCACTGAGCGATGTGGATGCGCAAAGTATTGCCATGAATTGTTCGAAAACCGTTCATTTCGGCTTTACATGTACATGGTGGATACGTGAGGGTTTCGGTTCGGGGCCCGACCAGCCCCTTGGTGCGGCCGACCGCTCGTGCGGTCAACCGCGCCCTGTACCAAGGCGGTTGGTGATCCCGGCCGTCTTCGAACGGAGGAGCCCTCATCCATGCGTGGACCCCACATACGCAGCCTGGCGGTCGCCGTCGCGGTGACGACGGCCGCCACGGGGCTGGCCGGAACGGCCTTCGCGGGACCGGCCACGGCCACGGGGGCGGATCGTGCGGCGGCCTCGACCGGCACCACCGCCGCTTCGGTCGTCACGGCCGCGCGTGCCGCCGCGTTCGCGCACGCGTCGGCGACCGGTGTCACACGGGGCGATGAACTCCGGGCCCAGGACGTGATGATCGACCCCGAGGGCGCACGGCACGTGCGGTTCATACGCACGCACCAGGGCATGCCGGTCCTCGGCGGCGACCTCGTCGTCCATCTGTCCCACCGGCTGGCCTACACCGGCGTCACCCGGGCGGCCGACCGGAGCGTCAAGCTTGCGACCACTCGGGCCAAGCTGACCGCAGGTCAGGCCGAGGCGAAGGCCGCCGCCGTAGGAAAGGGCGACGCGGGCACCGCCGAACTCGTGGTGGACGCCCGGGACGGGGGAGCCGCCCTCGCCTACCGAATACCTGTCAGCGACAGCAGCACCGCCGAGGCCGCCGGCACCCGCACGGTCGTCATCGACGCCGTCACCGGCAAGGTCCGCAGCAACACCCCCGACAGCGACGAGTTCCTCTCGCCCAAGCTGCTCGACACCCTGCGCGAGCGCGGCGAGACCCTGGATCCCGCCACCGGTACCGCCGTACAGCCGAGGCCCCTCACGGCAGCCGCCGCGACCCGCGCGGTCCACTACCCGGTCACCGCCTCGGGCACCGGCACCTCCCTCTTCGTCGGCAAGGTGCCGCTGACCACCACCCGTACGGCGCGCACCAGTTACCTCCTCAAGGACCCGACCCGCTGGGGCACCGAGACCCGCGACGCCAAGGGGAAGGAACTGGAGAACTTCGCGCAGGGCAAGAAGTTCACCAGCACCACCGACAAGTGGGGCAACGGCGCCGTCTCGCACCGCGACAGCGCCGCCGTCGACGCCCAGTACGGCATCACCAAGACCCTGGACTTCTACAAGAAGACCTTCGGCCGCAAGGGCATAGCGAACAACGGCAAGGCCGCCCGCGGCATGGTCCACTTCGGCGACAAGGTGGCCAAC
Source organism: Streptomyces sp. NPDC058469 (assembly GCF_042721125.1). NCBI lineage: Bacteria > Bacillati > Actinomycetota > Actinomycetes > Kitasatosporales > Streptomycetaceae > Streptomyces > Streptomyces sp. NPDC058469. Next base: position 42,259 of record NZ_JBHXME010000010.1, on the reverse strand, counting down.
GCCTTCTGGGACTCGACCTGCGGCTGCATGCTCTACGGCGACGGTGACGGCGACATGTTCAAGAAGCCGCTCGTCGTCCTCGACGTCACCGGCCACGAACTCACCCACGGCGTCGTGGACGCCACCGCAAAGCTGGAGCCCACCCGCGTCGACGCGGACGGCAACCAGTACGGCGAGGCGGGCTCGCTGAACGAGTCCCTCGCGGACATCTTCGGCTCCAACGTCGAGTTCAGCGCCAACAACGCGAAGAACCCGCCGAACTACCTGATCGGCGAGAAGCTCGGCCTCGCCCAGAAGTTCCTGCGCCGCCTCGACCACCCCTCCCTCGACAAGCTGGAGGGCACGATCGACTACTGGGCGCCGCAGACGTACGACGCCGAGGTGCACGCAGGCTCCGGAGTCTCCTCGCACGCGTACTACCTCCTCGCGGAGGGCAGCGGCCGCAAGACGATCGGCGGCTTCGCCTACGACTCGCCCACCTACGAGGGTTCGACGGTCACCGGCATCGGACGCGCCAAGGCCACGGCGATCTTCTACCGCGCGCTGACCCGCTACATGGTGTCCAGCACCGACTTCCACGACGCGCGCACCGCGACACTGAAGGCGGCGGCGGACCTCTACGGCGCGAGCAGCACGGCGTACAAGACCGTCGACCAGGCCTGGGCCGCGGTGAACGTCACGGTCGCCAACACCCCTGCCGCCAGGCACTGATGACCGTCCGGGTGCCCTGCCGCGAGCGGGGCGCCCGGCCGCCCGGCCGCAGGCCTACTGCTTCTCGACCTCCTCAGATCCACTGCTTCTCGATCTCCTCGGACACGGTGAACTCGGCCTCGCAGGAAGGGCAACTGGCCTTCCCGAACACGTACGTCAACGCCGTCGCGACCTCCGTCTGCCCGAACTCGACCGCCTCGCCGTGCAGCCGCGCCCCGATGCCGTCGAGCCGGTCGGGCGTGGCCGGTACGAGTTCCGTGCGCCCCTCCGTGTCCTCCTTGCCGACGCCGGTCACGTAGTCGCCGGCCGAGGTGAAGACGCCGTACGAGCCGAACGCGACGAACAGGCCGTCCTCGCACTCGGGGCACTCCAGGTCGTACTCCTCGCTGTTCACCCCTTCCAGCGCCTCGGCCCACACTCCACCTTCCTCGAAGGCGAGCACGGCCATCTGGAGATAGACGAAGGTGTGGGCGTCCTGCCCGGGATCCGCGCGCAACGCCCGTGCCACATCGAGCAGTTGGCCTATCTCGTGGGTGTACCGCTCACGGCACTCCTCGTCCGGGTCCGTGGTGATCAGCCCGGCCATGGTGACCGCCTGTATCGGCCCGCCCGGCGCCCGGCCCAGCGCGATGTCGGTGAGCACCGGCATCGCCGCCCAGCTCGCGTCGTACACCGAGCCCTGGTGGCACAGCGAACCCCACAACTCCTGCCACACGGCGTCGTCCTCGCTGCCGCCGAGTCGCGCGAACAGGCCAGGGATGTTCTCGGCGCTGCCGTAGGCGTGGGTCAGCTCGGGCCAATCGATTGTCGTCATACGGCGATTGTGCCGCCCGGCACTGACAACGCGGCCTCGGCCGCCATCGACTCGGCTCAGGCGACTCACAACTTCGCTTCGACAAATCCTGCTTCTTTTATTGACGGCGGAAAAGAAGGGATCTAGGTTCCCGCCATGCGCTCGATCCCCCGTACCGAGTCGTTCCCGGCCCACACGCCGGCCGTCTCGCAGGTCTTCACGACCGTGCTGTCCCACGGCCCCCTCACCCGGCTTGAGGTGGCCCGCCGGGCAGGGCTGTCGGCGGCCGCCGTGACCAAGGCGGTCCGGCCGCTGATGGAGGCCGGGTACCTGGCGGAGGGCGCCGACCAGGACGCGCCCCCGGCACTCGGGCGGCCCGCGAACCTCGTACGGGTCGACGGCGGGCGGGCGTTGTTCATCGGGGTCAAGGTGACCGGCGACGAGATCATCGGTGTCCTCGCCGACCTGTGCTGCCGCATCCGCGTCGCCCGCCATGTGCCGCTGACCGACCGCGACCCCAAGGCGGTGTTGTCGTCGATCGCCGACCTGGCCCAGGAACTCCGCACCGAGGCGGACGACTTGGGCATCCGGGTGCTCGGCCTCGGCCTCGCGGTCTCCGGTGACGTGGACCGCGGCGAAGGGGTCGTCCGCTACTCGCCGTTCCTGGAGTGGCGTGACGTACGCCTGGCCGAACTGGCCGCCATGACAACGGGGTTGCCGGTCACCGTCGACAACGACGTGCGCGCGCTGACCGTCGCCGAGCAGTGGTTCGGCGCCGGCGCGGGCCTCACGGACTTCGCCGTGGTGACCGTCGGCGCGGGCATCGGCTGCGGACTGGTCGTGCACGGCCAGGTCGTCGCCGGCGCCCACGGCGTGGCCGGTGAGATCGGGCATGTGGTCGTCGACCCCGCCGGGCCCCTGTGCCACTGCGGCAACCGCGGCTGCGTCGAGGCGATCGCCGGGGACGCCGCGATCGTCGCCCGCGTCCGCGAGGTCACCGGCGTCCAGGTCGCCGACACCGCCGAGGCGTTGGCCCTCGCGCACCGGGGCGACGCCGGAGCGCGCGAGGTGTACGCGCGGGCCGGTGAGGCGATCGGCCGGGGCATCGCGACGGTGGCCAACCTGCTCGGCCCCGAACGCGTGATCATCTCCGGCGAGGGCCTGGCCGCCTATGACCTGTTCGCCGAGCAGATCCGCGACTCCTTCGCCGCCGCCGCCTTCGGCTCCGCCGCCCGGTGCGACGTACACACCCGTCCCCTGCCCTTCGACGAATGGGCGCGCGGGGCCGCCGCCACCGCGATCCAGTCCTTCATCCGAGCCGCCGACTAGCCCGCACGACCACACTCGACCCCCGCCACACTCCTACCCGCACGAGGAGCCCGACGATGTACTCCCTCACGCCTGTCCGCGCAGTGAGAGCCATGGTGGTCCTGGCCCTCACCGCCGGCTTCGCCACCTACCTCCCCGCCGCACAGGCGGCCACGCCCACGGCGGACCCGGCCTCGGCCGTCGCCGCCAAGCCCTATATGGGCTGGTCGAGTTGGAGCATGCAGTCGTCCAAGTACCCCGGCCTCAACCCGGACGGCGACTACAGCTACCTGACCGAGGCGAACGTCAACAAGCAGACCGACGCACTCGCGAGCAAGCTGAAGAAGTACGGGTACGACTACGTCAACATCGACGCCGGCTGGTGGCGCGCCAACGACTGGACGCCCGAGTACGACCAGTACGGCCGCCAGAAGGCCGATCCGAAACGTTTCCCCAGCGGCATGAAGGCCGTCGCCGACCGCATCCACTCCAAGGGCCTCAAGGCCGGCATCTACCTGCCGGCGGGCCTGGAGAAGGAGGCCTACAACGGCGGCAAGACGCCCATCTGGAATGCCGACGGCTGCACCACCGCCGACATCGTCTACAGCGACCTGCGCACCACCAACGGCTGGGACAGCTCCTACAAACTCGACTTCTCCCGGCCCTGCACCCAGAAGTACATCGACTCCCAGGCCCAGTTGATCGCCGACTGGGGCTACGACTACCTCAAGCTCGACGGTGTCGGTCCGGGTTCCGGAAAGAGCGGTGACCAATACGACAACGTTGCCGATGTGGCCGCCTGGAACAAGGCCATCACCGCCGTCGGACGCCCGATCCACCTGGAACTGTCCTGGTCCCTGGACTACGGGCACGCCGCCGACTGGAAGAAGTACTCCAACGGCTGGCGCATCGACACCGACGTCGAGTGCTACTGCAACACCCTTGTCAGCTGGGAGAATTCGGTCGACGACCGCTGGGACGACACCCCCGCGTGGACCGGCCAGGCAGGCCCCGGCGGCTGGAACGACCTCGACTCCCTCGACGTCGGCAGCGGCGCGATGGACGGCCTGACCAAGGCGGAGCGCCAGAGCTACGCGACCCTCTGGGCGGTCGCCAAGTCCCCGCTCTTCACCGGCGACGACCTCACCCGCCTCGACGACTACGGCCTCTCGCTGCTCACCAACCGCGAGGTCATCGGCGTGGACCAGAGCGACGCGCCGCCCGCGCGCCCGGTCACCCCGTCCGACGCCCAGCAGGTGTGGGCGGCGAAGAACCCCAACGGCACCTACACCGTCGCCCTGTTCAACCTCGCCGACGCCCCCGCCGCCGTCTCCGCGAACTGGACGACCCTCGGCTTCACCGGCAAGGCCGCCGTCCGTGACCTCTGGAACCACGAGGACCTCGGCACCTACACCAACAAGGTGACCCAGGCCCTGCCCGCCCACGGCTCGCGCCTCTTCACCGTCACCCCGCACGGCAGCGCCGTCACCTCGACCGCCTACGAGGCCGAGGCGTCCACCAACACCCTCTCCGGCAACGCCTCCGTCGCCGACTGCTCGGCCTGCTCCGACGGTAAGAAGGTCGGCAACCTCTACGTCGGCGGCAAGCTCACCATCAACAACGTCGTCGCCGCCAAGGCCGGCACCTACCAGGTGAAGATCGCCTACGTCAGCGGCGACTCCCGCTCGGCGAGCATCTCCGCGAACGGCAACGGCGCCACCAGTCACAAGTTCCCGTCCACCGGCGACTGGGGGACCGTCGGGACGGTCAGCGTGCCGGTGACCCTCAAGGCGGGCGCCAACACGATCACCTTCGACAGCGGTTCGGGCTACGCACCGGACATCGACCGGATCGACGTGCCCAACTCCTCCTCCTGAGCCGACCTTTTCGGAGACCGCCATGTCCAGTGCACTGTCCGACCTGCCCAGACGCAATCTGCTCGCCCTCGCCGCGGCCACCGGCGCCCTCGTCGGCCTGCCCGCCTTCACCGCCTCGGCCGCACCGCAGCGCCCCACCAACACCTCGTACAGCAGCGGCACTTCACTCAACACCCTGTGGTGGCAGGCCCCGGCCGACGACAACTCGATGATCGAACAGGGCCTCCCCGTCGGCAACGGCCGGCTCGGCGCCCTCGCGAGCAACGACCCCGGCCACGAAGTCCTCCTCATCACCGACGCCACCATGTGGACCGGCGGCCTCAACGACACCCTCGACTCGGACGGCCAATTCCCCTACGGCCGCGACGACTTCGGCTCCCTCACCCTGCTCGCCCGGCTCACCGTCGACATCCCCGACCACGACCTGGGCGCGGTCTCCGGCTACCGCCGCACCCTCGACCTGGAACAGGGCCTGGCGACCACCTCGTACGTCCGCTCCGGAGTGACGTACAAGCGGCAGGTGTTCGCCAGCCGCCCCGACGACGTGATCGTCCTGCACTTCACCCAGAGCGGCGGCGGACGCTACACCGGCACCGTCGACCTGGCGGGCACGCACGGTGAAGGGACCGGTGACGCCCGCTCGTTCGGCGGCACCCTCGCCAACGGCCTGCGCTACGGCGCCGCCGTCACGGCGTACGGCACCGGCGGCAGCGTCACGGTGAACGGCTCGAGCGTCGCCTTCTCCGGCTGCAAGGACGTCACCGTCGTGGTGAGCGGCGGCACCAACTACGCGCCCAACGCCGCCGCGCACTACCGCGACCCGTCCCTGGACCCGCAGAAGCTGGCCCGCACCAAGGTCGCCGCCGCGGCCCGGCACACGGCGGACACCCTGCTGCACACCCATGTCGCCGACCACAGCGCGTTGTTCGGGCAGCTGGACGTCTCGCTCGGTACCTCGTCCGCCGACCAGCGTGCCCTGGACACCTGGGAGCGCATTCAGGCCCGCGCCCGGGACGGCGTCCCCGACCCCGAACTCGAAGCCGCCTACCTCCAGTTCGGCCGGTATCTGATGATCGCCGGCTCCCGGGGGAGTCTGCCGATGGGCCTCCAGGGGAACTGGCTCGACGGCAACGACCCCGACTGGATGGGCGACTACCACACCGACATCAACATCCAGATGAACTACTGGATGGCCGACCGCGCCGGACTGTCCCAGTGCTTCGACGCGTTCACCGACTACTGCGTCGCCCAGCTCCCGGACTGGACCGACCTCACGCGCAGGCTCTTCAACGACTCGCGCAACCGCTACCGCAACTCCAGCGGAAAGAACGCCGGTTGGACCATCGCCATCTCCACCAACCCGTACGGCGGCGGAGGTTGGTGGTGGCACCCGGCCGGTAGCGCCTGGCTGAGCAACACCCTCTGGGAGCACTACGAGTACACGGGCTCGCGCGCCCATCTCGCCAAGATCTACCCGCTGCTGAAGGGCGCCGTCGAGTTCTGGGAGGCGCGGCTGCTCACCACCACGCTGCCCGGCACCTCGAAGGAGGTGCTCATCGCCGACAGCGACTGGTCGCCCGAACAGGGCCCGCTCGACGCGAAGGGCATCACCTACGCCCAGGAACTGGTGTGGGCGCTGTTCGGCAACTACTGCGTAGCGGCAGCCGAGTTGAAGAAGGACACCGGCTACGCCGGTACGATCGCGGGCCTTCGCAAGAAGCTGTACCTCCCGGTGGTCAGCCCCAAGACGGGCTGGCTGGAGGAGTGGATGTCGCCCGACAACCTCGGCGAGACCACCCACCGGCACCTGTCCCCGCTCATCGGCCTCTTCCCCGGTGACCGCATCCGCCCCGACGGCTCCACCCCGAAGGACATCGTCGACGGCGCCACCGCCCTGCTCACGGCCCGCGGCATGGACAGCTTCGGCTGGGCCAACGCCTGGCGCAGCCTGTGCTGGTCCCGGCTGAAGAACGCCGACAAGGCCTACCAACTGGTCGTCAACAACCTCCGCCCGTCCACCGACGGCAGCAACGGCACCGCCTCCAACCTCTTCGACATCTACCAGGTCGAAGTGGGCCGCGGCATCTTCCAGATCGAGGCCAACTTCGGCACCCCCGCCGCGATGATCGAGATGCTGCTCTACTCCCGCCCGGGCCACCTGGAACTCCTCCCCGCCCTCCCCGACGCCTGGGCCGAGTCCGGCTCCGTCACGGGTGTCGGTGCCCGCGGCGGCTTCGTCGTCGACCTGCACTGGCGGAACGGGAAACCGACCGAGGTGAAGATCCGCAGCATCAGCGGCCGGACCACGACGGTCGTCCACGGCTCCACCTCCCGGACGGTGCGCCTGGCGCCGGGTGCGTCCGTCACGCTGCGGGACTTCGCCCGGTGACGGCCGGACCGGCACGACTGCGCCGTACGGCCGCACTCCTCCTGCTCGCCGCCGCCTTCCAGGCCGGACCCGCACACGCACAACCGCAAGCACAGACACAGGTGAAGGCCTTGAACGACCCGAAACCCGTCATCACCTGGGGATCGAGCGCCGACCACCTGGGCGACGGCGTCGCCGACCGCGGTTACCGGCTGATCGTGCACACCAGCGTGGCCGGCAGCGATCTGCGGATCCGGCTCTCCAACGCCTTCGGCGACCGGCCGGTGACCTTCGACAACGTCTGGGCCGGTGTGCAACAAGCGGGCGCCGCGCTCGTGCCCGGCTCCAATCGGCGGCTCACCTTCGGCGGTGAGCGGTCGGTCACGATCCCCGCGGGCGCGGTCGCCTACAGCGACCCGCTCTCCGGCAAGTTGCCCGCCGCCACCAACCTGGTGGTCAGCATCCACACCCCGGACGCGGCGGGCCCGGCCACCGGCCACGGCATGGCGATGCAGACGTCGTACGCCACCCAGGGCGACCACACCGGCGAGGAGGGCGCCACCGCCTGGACAAACAGCATCGGCTCCTGGTACTACCTCGACGCCGTCTCCGTACGGCCGAGCGCGGGCACCGGCGCCGTGGTGACGCTCGGCGACTCCATCACGGACGGCTGGGCGTCCACGTCGGACCTCAACCGGCGCTGGCCCGACTATCTCGCGCGACGGCTCCAGCGCTCCGACACGGCTGTCAAGGGAGTGGCCAACGAAGGGATCTCCGGCAACAAGGTCCTCGCCGACGGCGCCGGACAGAGCGCCCTCAACCGGCTGCAGCGCGACGTCCTGTCGCATCCAGGCGTCCGCACGGTGTTCCTCTTCGAAGGCGTCAACGACATCAAGGCCCACACCGGCGTCACCGCCCAGGACATGATCGCCGGCTACCGCGAGATCATCGACCGGGCGCACGCGGCCGGGAAGTGCGTCGTCGGCGCCACCGTCGGACCGTTCAAGGGCTGGTCCGAATGGGACCCGGCGGCCGAGGCGCTACGCCAGGAGGTCAACCAATTCATCCGGGACAGCGGGGAGTTCGACGCCGTCACCGACTTCGACCACATCCTCCGCAGCCCCTACGACCAGGAGAGGATCCTCCCCTTCTTCGACGGCGGTGACCATCTGCACCCCAATGACAAGGGGATGGCGGCCATGGCCGACGCCGTCGACCTCAAGAGCCTCGACTGCGCGAAGTGAACCTCAGCCGGACGCCGTCGCCTCCGGGGTGATCAGCCCCTGGCGGTAGGCGATCGCCACCGCCTCCGTACGGCTCGCGGCGCCCAGCTTCGCGAGGATGTTGGAGACGTGGACGCTCGCCGTCTTGCCGGTGATGAACAGCTCCTCGCCGATCTGGCGGTTGCTGCGGCCCAGCGCGAGCAGCCGCAGCACGTCCCGCTCGCGGGCCGTCAGCGGCGAGGGGCGGTCCCCGGTGTCCGGCGCCGGGTCGCCGAGGCGGCCGCGGCGGATCAGCGTGTCCAGCAGTGCGAGCAGGGGAGCGGCACCGAGCCGGGCGGCCGTCTCCCGTGCCGCACGGGCCTGGTCGGCCGCCTCCTCGCGGCGGTCGGCCGCCAACAGGGCCTCGGCGAAACGGAATTGGCAGCGCGCCCGTTCGTAGACATCGCCGTAGTCGAACGCGGACACCGCTTTCTCCCAGGCCGCCGCGTCCGGTCCGGTGGCCGCCCGTATCCACTCCGCCTCGGCGCGGGCCAGCCACGCCAGTCCCTCCGGACCCTGGGGCCGGTCGTCGCCACCCGCGTCGGTCACGGACCGGGCCAGCTCGACGAGTTCCGTCGCGGTGTCCGTCCAGCGGCGCACCCCCGCCTCGTCGCCGGTCAGCCGTAGCGCGGCGGTCCTGTCGGCGACCGCGGCCAGGGCGAGGGCGGAGAGCCGGACCGCGAGATCGGGACGCCGGCCGGAGTCGTCGGTGAGCGCGGCGACCGCGGTACGCAGCTGCTCCACGGCCGTCGCCGGGTCGCCCTGGAAGGCGCCGGCGTCGGTGAGCACGATGGCCGCCACCATCGCGGCCATCCAGTCGAACGGCCCGTCCAGCAGGGCACGGGCTCGCTCCAAGGCCCTCAAGTCGCCGCGCGCCAGCGCCACATACAGCGCGGGCCCCATGGTGAAGCCGCCCGCGTGCGGCAGCACCTCCGCGTCACTCTCGGCCGCCTTCACACACTCGTCCCAGCGGCCCAGCGTGTACAGCACCAGGAGCTGGAGATAGCGCATCTCCAGCGGATACGGCGACGAGAGCAACCCGGCGCGACGGGCCCGGTCCAGCCCCTCGGTGAGCCAGGGCAGCGACTCCTCCAGCTCCCCGGACTCGAAACTGCCGATGGCGAGGTGGAACAGGGCGCGCATCTCCACGGGCGCGTGCCCGGCCCGCCGGGCCAGCTCGCGTGCCTCCGCGAGCCGCTCCCGGCCCTCCCGGGTGCGCCGGCCGCCCTTTTCGAGCGTGGCCAGCGAGATCAGCAGATCGGCCCGGGCGTCGTCCAGTTGGAGTTCCTCCGCGGTGCGCAGGGCCTGGCGGGCGACCCGCAGCGCGATCTCGTCCTCGCCGACCTGACGCGCCGCCAGCACATGCGTGGCCGCCGCCCACACCCACGTCCGCGAGGGCGGTTCGGCGGGGATCATCGCCAGGGCCTCGCTGCTGTACGCGAACGCGGCCGTGAGGCTGTCGACGCCCATGAGATTGCCGGCCAGGGTGTAGCGGACCCGGGCGGCCAGCTCGGAGTCCGTGTCCTGGCCGATCCCGGCGAGCGCGGACCGGGTGAGGGAGACCGCACGGTGCGAGTCCCCGGCATGGGCCGCCGCCGCCGAGGCGCGCAGGGTGAGGGTCACACTGCCGATGCCCTCGCCGGAGGGCCGGGCCGCCGGGTCGACCGACGTCCACAGGTCGAGGACGGTTTCCAGATGCCGTAGCTCCTCGGCGGGCGCGCCCACCCGCTGGGCGTGGTCGGCGGCCTCCAGGGAGGCGGCCAGGGCCTCGGCCAGGTCGTGGCTCTCGCGGTAGTGATGGGCGCGCTCCGCCGCGCTCTCGGCCGGGTGCCCGCGCGAGGCGAGGAGACGGGCGAACGCGCCGTGCTGCCGGGAGCGCTCACCCGGGAGCAGGTCGGCGTACACCGCCTCGCGGGCGAGGGCGTGCCGGAAGGAGTACGTGTCCCTGTGCCCGGGCACCAGGAGCTGTCGCTCGACGGCCTCGCGCAGCGCCGACTCCAGCTCGTCCTCGGGGAGTTGGACCGCGTCACGCAGCAGGTCGTACTCGACACGGCGCCCGGCGACGGCGGCGGTGCGCAGCACCTGCTGGGCGGTGTCGGAGAGTTGCTCGAAACGGATCAGCAGGACGTCGGCCAGACCGCTCGGCACACCGCCCGCCTCCAGGTCGGTCGCCGCGAGCAACTCCTCGGCGTAGAAGGCGTTTCCCTCGGCGCGCTCGACGATCCGGCGGACCGTGCCGTCCGGCACCGGACCCGTGCGCAGCGCGCGCACCAGCCGGGCGACCTCCGCGTCCCCCATGGGCCGTAGCTCCAGGCGCTCCACGGCGGGCAGCCGCACCAGCTCGGCCAGCAGCGGCCGTAGGGGATGGCGGCGGTGGAGGTCGTCCGCGCGGTACGACGCGAACACCGCGAGGCGGTGGGTGGGCGCGCCGCCCGCCGGGCGCTGGAGGATGCCGCGGCTGAGCAGGAAGCGGAGAAGGTCTCGGGAGGACTGGTCGGCCCAGTGCAGGTCCTCCAGGACCAGGAGCAGGGGCGCGATGTCGGAGAGGTCGGCGAGCAGTCCGGCGATGCCCTCGAAGAGCCGCAGCCGGCCGCCCGCGTCCCGCGCCGCGTCCGAACCGGCGCCCAGCAGCCGGTCGACCGCCGGATGCGCGGCCAGCGCGCCCGCGAACCGCTCGTCGTCGGCGAGGACCCCGAGGATCTCGGTGAACGGCAGATACGGCAGACCGACGTCACCGAGATCGACACAGTGCCCGGTGAGGACGGTCATCCCGGCGCCCGCGGCCCGCCCGGCGATCTCGTCCAGGACCCGCGTCTTGCCGACGCCCGCGTCCCCGGCGATCAGCACGGCCCCGGCCGTACCCGCGCGGGCGCGCTCCAGCACACCGGCGAGGCGGGCGAGTTCCTCGTCCCGGCCGATGAGCGGCGCTGCTGCCACGGATGACGACATGCCCCCATCCTGGCACGCGCCACCGACAACGCACCTGGCCACCGGGCGGGAGACGCCTCCCGCCCGCAGACCGGTTCAGCGCAGTGTCTCGGCCCAGTTCGTCGGAACGCGGCCCGCGGGACCCGGCACCGGCTGGTCCTTCGGGTGGCTCACCGGGGCGGTGAGTTCGGGACCGGAGTCGTACAGCTCGGAGGTGGTGAAGTTCCAGAACCAGTCCTCGCCGGGTTCGTAGCTCTGCATGAACGGGTGTCCCGTGGACTGGTAGTGGGCCGTGGCGTGCTTGGCGGGGGAGTCGTCGCAACAGCCGACGTGACCGCACTGAGCACACCGCCGGAGATGGAACCACCAGCCGTCGGCCGCGTCGCACTCCACGCAACCCGCGCCGCTCGGCGGGACGGTGGGGTCGATTCCGGTGATGTCGCTCATGCGGGCTCCTCGGGCGTCTCGTTGTCGGCGGCGGTGAGGGGGAGCAGGACCTGGAAGCGGGTGTCGCCCGGCACCGACTCCACCTGGAGGGTGCCGTGGTGCTTGTTGACGACGATCCGCCAGGAGATGTCCAGACCGAGCCCCGTGCCCTCGCCCACCGGCTTGGTGGTGAAGAACGGATCGAAGATACGGCCGCGGATCTCCTGCGGCACACCCGGCCCGGTGTCACGGAACTCCACCATCAGCTGATCGCGCACCAGCGCCGTCCGCACCGTCAACGTGCCTTCCCCGCCCGTGCTGTTGATGGCGGAGACCGCGTTGTCGATCAGGTTGGTCCACACCTGGTTGAGCTCGGCCGGGTAGGCCGGGATCTTCGGGAGCGCGCGGTCGTAGTCCTTGACGACCTTGATCCGGTCGCCGACCTTCGCGCCGAGCATCAGCAGGGTGCTGTCGAGGAGTTCGTGCACATCGGCGACCTGGTAGGGCGCGCGGTCCAGCTGCGAGTACTGCTTCGCGGCGCCGACCAGGTTCGAGATCCGGGTCGTCGAGTCCTCGATCTCCGTCATCAGCAGCTCGGTCTCGACCGTGTAGCTGAGCCAGCCGACCGCCGCCTGCAGGACGTCCTCGTCCACGGCCGCCGCGACCTGGTCCAGCCAGTCGATGTCGAGACCGGCCTGCACGAAGGTGGGCGCGATCTGCCAGGCCTGCATGATGCCGTGGTCGTCGAGCCAGTCCGTGAGCGCGTCCTCGCGGTCCGAGGCCTCCAGCGGGCTCAACGACACCGCCTTGGCGACGCGTTCGGCCGTGCGCTCCTGGATGTCGATGAGGTTCGCGAGAGCCTCCCGCGAGTACGGGCCGGAGGAGATGACGCGCAGCTTGTGCCGCATCTTCGCCACCCGCTCCCGCAGCGTCGAGGTGGCCCGGACGGCCGCGGCAGCCGGGTTGTTGAGCTCGTGCGTCAGCCCGGCCGACAACGAGCCCAGCGCCAGCAGCCGTTCACGCTGGCTGATCGCCAACTGGGTGCTCTTCGAACCGAAGAAGAGGCCCTCCAGGAGGTGCACCGCCATCGGGAACCACTCGCTCATGATGGCGGCGAACGTCTCGGCGGGCAGCACGAAGAACCGCGTAGGCTCCGTCACCCGCATCGAGTTGAGGTACACCTGCTGCACCCGGTCCCCGATGTAGGCCTGCATCGCGCCCGTGTACACGCCGCGCTGCGAGGTCCGGCTGACCTCCACGTCGTCGCCGCCGACCCGCCGCGACAGCACCACGGTGCCCTCGATCATGACGTAGAAGCAGGTCGCGGGGTCACCCTCGGTGTAGACGGGCCCGGCCTCGAACAGCTCCACCTGCCCGTCGCAGCACAGCCTGCCGAGCTGCTCCGGCGTCAGCTTCTCGAACAGGAACAGCGTGCCGATCTCCTGCGGGCTGCACGGCAGCACCTGCCCGCTCATGACTGCTCCAGGTAGCGGTGGACGAGCATCACGGCCATGGCTCCCTCTCCGACGGCGGACGCGACGCGTTTCGCGGACTCGGCGCGCGCGTCGCCCGCCACGAACACGCCGGGAATGTTGGTCTCCAGGTGATACGGCGGCCGGTCCAACTCCCAGCCGGCGGGCGGCTTTCCGTCCGCCGTGAGGTCGGGTCCGGACAGGATGAACCCGCGGTCGTCCCGCTGCACCGAGCCGTCCAGCCAGTTGGTCAGCGGGGCCGCGCCGATGAACACGAACATCCACTGCGCGTCAACGAGTTCGGTCTTCCCGCTGTCGGTGTCGCGCAGCGTGACCTGCTCCAGATGGTCGGAGCCGTGCACGGCGTCGACGACGGTGCCGGTGCGCACCGAGATGTTGGCCGCCTCGTTGATCTGCTGGATCAGGTAGTACGACATCGACGCGGCCAGCGAGGGCCCGCGCACCAGCAGGGTCACCGACTTGGCGCCCCGGGACAGGTACATCGCCGCCTGGCCCGCCGAGTTGGCGCCGCCGACGATGTACACGTCGTGCCCCTGGCAGGAGGCGGCCTCCGTCAGCGCCGAGCCGTAGTAGACCCCGCAGCCCGTCAGGTCGGGCGTGCCGGGCGCATCCAGCTGGCGGTACGACACACCGGTCGCCAGGATCACGGCGTGCGCGGCGACCGCCGAGCCGTCCGCGAAATGCACCACCCGCGCCGACCCGTTGGCCTCCAGCCCCGTGACCTCGCGCGCGGTGAGGATCTCGGCGCCGAACTTGGCGGCCTGCCGCCGCGCCCGGTCGGTGAGTTGGGCCCCGGACACACCGTCCGGGAAGCCGAGGTAGTTCTCGATCCGCGAACTCTGCCCGGCCTGCCCACCGGTCGCCGACCGCTCCACGAGCACGGTCCGCAGCCCTTCCGACGCCCCGTACACGGCCGCGCCGAGCCCGGCCGGACCACCGCCGATGACGACGAGGTCGTAGAAGTCGGCCGTCGGCGTCGTCGCCAGCCCCACCTTCGCGGCCAGCTCGGGCGCCTCCGGCTCGATGAGCACCGACCCGTCGGCGGTGATGACGAGCGGCAGCCGCTGCCCGTCCTGCCCGGCGGCGGACAGCAGCCGCAGGCCCTCCGGGGTGTCGGCCGAGTACCAGCGGTACGGCACCTGGTTGCGGGCCAGGAACTCCCGCACGTCCGAGGAACGCGCCGACCAGCGGTGCCCGACCACCTTCGTGGCGGGCACGGGCCGGTAGTCGCTGTTCCGCCAGGCCTCCAGGAGGTCGTCCAGGACCGGATAGAGCTTCTCCTCCGGCGGGTCCCAGGGCTTCAGCAGATAGTGGTCGAGGTCCACGACGTTGATCGCGTCGATCGCCGCGTCCGTGTCCGCGTACGCGGTCAGCAGCACCCGGCGCGCGCCCGGATAGACATCCAGGGCCTGCTCCAGGAACTCGATGCCGTTCATCTGCGGCATCCGGTAGTCGGCCAGGATCACCGCCACGAGATCCCCGCGCAGCTTCAACTCCCGCAACGCGTCCAGCGCTGACTCGCCGGACTCCGCGCGCACGATCCGGTACGACTCGCCGTAGCGCCGCCGCAGGTCACGGGCGACGGCACGGGAGACTCCCGGATCGTCGTCCACGGTCATGATTACACCTGCGGTGGCTTTGGAAGGGGCCATACGACGACCCTAACGGCGTACGGAGGGGCAGGCCATGGCAATAGTGGTCGCGGCGCGGGCAGCACGTGAGTACCTGCGGGTCAGCAAGGGCAAGGGCAAGGCGGCGCGATCGATCACCGACCGGCACCGCGACAACCTCACGGCCGCGGAGGAGCACGGGCCGTGGATGTGGGGGCGAGGCGTACAAGGACACGGGCAGCGCCTCCAAGTTCGCGACCAGGATCCGCGACGACTTCGAGAAGCTGCTGTCCGACCTGGAGACCGGCGCGTTCGGACGGCCGGGCGACGTGCTGGTGCTGTGCGAGGTGTCCCGGCTTGCCCGTGAGACCGGCCGGGGCGTGGCCCTGGTGGACGCGGCGGAGGCGGGCGGATACCTGATCCACGTCACCAGCCTGGAGCGCACGTTCAACCCACGGAACTACGGGGACCGGCACAGCCTGATCTCCGGGATCAGTCAGACATCTCGATCAACAGCTCGGGGGCCTCGCTCGTTGCGCTTCGTGGACCGTCACCTGATCGCTGGCCAACTCGAAGAAGCTCAGTGAACACCGGAGGGCGGCAAGGGGAGCAGTGCCCGGCGCAGGGCCGCGGTGGTCCGCCCTCCTGGCGGGAGGAATCGGCGGACGAGCCGCGGCCACAGGGCCAGAAGCACCGTGACCTCGTCGGATGCGATGGCCTTCTGGGACAGCGTGACCAGGACGTCGGCAACAGTGTTTGGCGCGCAGGCGAAGGCGTCGAGGGCCTCCTCCAGACGCTGCAAGTCACCGGTGAGGGCCTGCTCGGCCGTGATCTCGTCGTGAGCCAGCCGTCGCGCGCGGATACGAGGGGCCATGGCCCGGGGCTGCGCGGTCCACGTGCGACGGTCGTGCGTGGTGAGCGCATCGAGCAGGGCGCGAGCCGGCGCGCGGTGGACACAGTCGGTGCCGGCGAGACGGGCGAGCGTGCCGACGGCCGGTGCCGCCAGGCGAAGGTCCACTACCGGCTCGCCGCTCGTCAGCACCGCGTGCAGGGGAGATGGCAGCCGGAACGTGCGCTGGGCGCGGGCCTCGTTGGCGACATGTAGGCCAGCAGTGGCCACCATCTCCGAGAGAGCCTCCAGCACAACGGGCGCGCGCGACTTGGTGGCCCATCTGGTTTTGGGGGAGCCCGGTTCCACGGTGCGCCACAGCTCGGGGTCGGTGAAGCCGATCGAGATGGAGATGTCGACGTCGGTCACCTCGTTGGCCTGCCGCAGCAGGTCGAGGTCGCGCAGGATCAGCGTGCCCTTCGTCAGGATCGAGAAGGGGTTGGCGTGGTCGCGCAGGGCGCCGAGGATGCCCGGCATCAGCCGGTAGCGGCCCTCCGCGCGCTGGTGGCAGTCGACGTTCGTGCCCATCGCCAGGTGCTCGCCCAGCCAGCGCCGGGAGCCGAGCTGGCGGCGCAGCAGGTCCGGCGCGTTCACCTTGACCACGATCTGCGAGTCGAAGCCGAAGCCGAGGCCGGTGTCGAGGTCCAGGTAGCTGTGCGACTTGCGGGCGAAGCAGTGCACGCAGGTACCGCTTTTCCCGCGGTGTCTTCTCGTGCCCGAGGCGGGAGGCATGGGCAGGGTCGTTTCAAAGTCCTGTTCATCGAGCACACCGACCGGCGCATCAGGATCCTGGGTGTGACCGCGCACCCGACCACCTCCTGGGTCGTGCAGGCGGCGAGGAATCCCGTCATGGACCTCCAGGACGCCGGCTGCCAGGCCCGCTACCTGATCCGGGACCGGGACGGGAAGTCCCCCGAACTGTGCGACACGATCCCCGCCGACGCGGGGATCGAGGTCGTGCTCAGCGGCATCCGGATCCCCCGCATGAACTCCATCATGGAGAGATGGGTGCAGACCTGCCGCCGTGAACTGCTGGACCGCACCCTGATCTGGAACCAGCGGCATCTCCTCCACGCACTGCGGGAGTTCGAGCAGTTCTACAACGCGCACCGGCCGCACCAGGGCATCGCGAACGCCCGCCCGCTGCACCCGCTCCCCGAACCGATCACCGATCCGGACGAAATCGCCCGCCTCGACATACATCGAACCGACCGACCCGGCGGCCTCCTTCACGAGTACCAGCATGCTGCGTGACCAGGCCGGATGAGGTTTCCGGCAAGGGCAGGGCGAACCGCTTGTCCCGCAGGGGCAGTTCACCGGTCCGTGCGGCCTGCCGGCCGGACGGCATGCGATGGCGGCGTCGCGTCGGCCCGGACAGGGCCGCGTCCGATCACTGGAGAATGCCGATCACCTTACGGATGGACCCCAGCATGGAGTATCGGTACTCCGCTCCACGATAGACCTGGAGCATGGACCGATCGACGAGATCGGAGACGATGTCGAACAGCTGCGGGAAGTCGTCGGCGACGGCCTTCCGATCCGGATGGCCGAGGAGATCCTTGATCGTGAAGTCTTCGAGGAAGCCCGTCAGCCAGTGCAGAAGGCGGCGCTGCTCCTCCCCGAGCATCCCGTAGCTCCAGGTCACGCTCTCGACGAGGGTTCGCTGATGAGGAAGGCCGGCAACGCTCGGCTGGGCGACGATCTGGCGAACCGGCGCTTCGAGCAGTGTGTCGATCGATAGTGAGCGCAGCCGCAGCGCCGCCAGCTCCAGCGCGAACGGCAGGCCGTCCAGCTTGCGGCAGATCTCCGTGACCGCGGACCCGCGGTCGGTCAGGTCCAGGTCCGGGCACGCGGCCAGGGCGCGGTGGAGGAACAGCCGCTCGGCATCGACCGCGGACAGCGGTCGAACCTCCACGGTCTTGACCCCGGCCGCGGCCACGGCATGTCGAGAAGTGATCAGAATCCATACATCAGGGAACTCCGCCAGTAGCCGCTGGCACACCCGGACCGCAGGCGTCTGGAGATGCTCGATGTTGTCGATGACCACCAGTCGCCGCTTGACTTCGGAACTGTCGCCCGGCGATCCCCCGGTCAGCAAAGCCTCGCAGACCGTGTGCCAGATCGCCGTCTCGTCGTGGTCCACGGACGTCTCTCCGAGATGGACGACCGAGACGCCTCCCGTGAACTGACTTCGCAAACGGTCCGCGACGGCGAACGCCAGCTTCGTCTTGCCGACGCCCCCGGGTCCGACCAAGGTGATCCACCGGTTTCGGTGCAGACTGTCGCACATACGGGAGATGTCGTTCTTCCGGCCGACCAGCCGGTCGTGATCGTCTCCGGTAGGCGCGCCGTTCGACGTCGACACCCCGACCGACCGACCGGACAGGGCTACGGAGCTTTCCATCCCGTTCCTGTCGGTGAAATCCCGAAGCACGTACTCCGCCTCGAAAAGACCCGCCGCCTGAAAGGCCGCCACCACGAGCGACAGCGACGAGTGCCGGGGTGACTGCACCGCACCGGTCTCGATGTTCCTGACAGTCCGTACGCTCACTCCCGAGCGATCAGCGAGTTCCTCCTGGGACCAACCCGCGTCCATGCGTTGCCGGGCAAGTAATCCCCCGAGGTTACTGCCATGCCTCATCATTCAGACCTTTGGCCCCAAATCCTGAGATCGAGCACACGCCGGCTCGCGCAATCCATCCAACATCGAGAATCAGAAGTACTCACAGGCCCCCGGCATGTCGCTTCGCAAACGTGCTGATCACGAACAGGCATGCTATCCAGGCTTCCCGTCTGCACCCCAGGCGTCAACCCTCGGCGGGACCTTGCTCACCGGGCGTTAGCAAAGCTCGGCGCCCACTCGACCACCCCTTCGACACTCTCCCGTCAGGGATGACTTCATTCGGTAATCAACGACCGGATGGCGGCGAGGGCCCCGATATGACGTTGATCACATGGCGTCGTGTGGCGGGAGTGTGAATATGTCGGCACGTGTTCTAGGCGGGTAGCAGTTGGTTTGGTCTGGTGTAATCCAGTTTTGTGCCGGCGGGCGCGCACGACCGGACGGAATCGGGGGAGTCGGCTCTCGCGGCGATTCCCCGTCGTATCGGCGCCGCACATACGTGAGCGCGGTCATGAGTTCCGCCGAATGCAGGGGACGAGCACCGTTGATGTCGGCGATATCGCCGATCGGAAGTGCGCCCAGAGCGGTCCATCGCAGACGACCGTCGGAGTCGATGGCAGCGCGTGTACGTCCGGCGTTGTCAGGATGCAGGCAGAACGGAATGTCCAGGTATCCGCGACGGAATGCGGTGAGCAGCGCTCGGCCGACGTCAGGATCAAGTTCCAGCACCGCGTCCACCAAGGCCCGCGCCTCTCGCTCGACGGTGCTCTCGGCGGGCACGACGCCACCGTGGCTCGACGTGTCGCGCCGCAGGTCCTCGGCATGGGCCGCGGCGATTTCGAGTGCGTCGACGTTCTCGGCGACCGTGGGGATCCGCGATGCCTCCACAGCCGTCTTGACGATGAGCCGCGCCGACCCGGTCCGCACCGCCAGCCGGACCGCCTCACGCAGCAGCAGGCGCGCACCGGTTGCCGTCTGCGGGTAGACGCCCATGTACGCGTACACCACGATGTGCCGATCGATGTCGCCCAGGCGCTCCTCGGCGATGCGCACCAGAGCGTTGACGGCCTCGAAGTCCTGATCCGGGCTCGTCTGCTGGGCGTAGCTCAAGGAGACATCCGTGATGCCGTGCTGGCGGAAGAAGCACGCCTCCAGGACACTGAGCGCCACCAGCATGCTCGGCGGACACAGCTGGCCGAGCATGCAGCCGCCGAAGGTCTCCAGATGCGGCCTTCGACCGGTCTCGGCCAGTGCGGCAAGCTCCCGGCAGGCTGCCGACCAGGCGGTGACGGAGGCGTCGAGTGGCGTCCTGCTGTACGGCAGGCAGTAGGAGACCGGGCCGCCCTCGGTCGCGTCGAGCCCGGCGGCGATCAGTGTGGACACGATCGCACGGGGGTCGGGTGCGCCGTGGCGGATCTGGACCGGGAAATCCGGGGCCATGACACCGTGCAGGACGGACTCCGTCGTCGCCGGTCCGTGCAGCACGATCGGGTATCCGTTGAGCAGGGCACCGTTCTCCAGTGCCTTCCGTGCGGCTTCGTGCTGGCCCAGCCGCGTGTAGCTGTCGACGGTGATCGTGCCCGCTGTCGTCGCCGCCGCAGACTTCGTGGCCAGCAGCGCGGCTCGCATCTCGACCGGATCGCTGAATCCCGTTCTCGGCTGGACCACGAGCCGGCCGGCGGCGTGTGCAGCCGCGACGTACGCGCCGAACGAAGACAGGGCGGAGGGCCGGCCGGCGCGGACCATCAGACCTTCCCGGCGGCCAGCGTGCAGACGAAGGAAGTGAACTCGCTGATCACGTCCGGGTCGTCGGAGTACACCGCGTCGAACCCGGCGGACAGCAGGCGCTCGACGTCCTGTCGGTCTCGGCCGGAGGTGCTGAGTTTGCCGCCGATGACGACAGGCATCCCGACGGGCGCGCCCGGTGCCCGCAACTGCTTGATGGCTGTCAGCGCGTCCTCCGTCCCGTGACCGTTGACGGTCCCGAGGACGAGCAGGTCGGGACGGAGCCGTGAGCACTCCTCCGCGAGAACCGTCGCGGGAACGCACGGACCGAGATTGCGGACGTGATGCCCCGATTCCTCGAGCAGCAACTGGAGGAAGACCAGGTTCCAGGTGTGCGCATCGGACTCGGTCCCCGACACGACCACGTTCAGCCGCTTCTGCCCGGTCGGTGCCTGCGCGGGTCCCGGTGGTGCAGACCGTCTGGCGAGCAGTCGCGTCAGCGGCGGTTCGTTCCCCATGCAGCCCGATGATGCCCGTGCCGGATTGGGTGCACCAGGCATGGACACGGCAACTGACAGGCACGTTCGACGCGGCATGGGCGGGAATTCGGCCTTCCGGCCGGCTGAGTTTGCCGCCCGAGTTTCCTGGTGCCGCCGTGGCCGGGACGAGCATGGTTGTGAACCACGCGACTCAGGTGTTCGCAGGAGGGTGGGGCGGGCGGATCGACAACGACGGACCTCATCGTCTTCACGAACGATGTCGGATCAGGATCTTCGCGATGAATCACTGATCTCGACGCGCTCGGAGGCTGCTCGGCGGAGCCGGCCCACAGCGCGGGGAGTGGCAACGGGGAGTGGTAACGATGACTTCTGCTCATGCTTCTGACCTGTCCGGCGGCCTCTGGTCTCCGCGTGGGATCAGCACTCTGATCCAGGAGCGGGTGGCTGCCCATCCGGACGCCCTGGCGGTCTGTGACGTCGCCGGCGCGGCTCTCAGCTATGCCGAACTCTGGGAGCGGGCCGGGTGGCTCGCCGGCGATCTGGCCAGCCGCGGGATCGGTGCCGGTGACCGTGTCGCGCTGGCCCTCGGGCGCTCGGTCGATTTCGTGGTCGCGGTGCTCGGTGTGATCCGTGCTGGAGCCGCCTACGTCCCGCTGGACCCGATGGCCCCGCCCGAGCGGGTGGAAGGCATCCTCGCCGATGCCGAGCCCGCCGTGATCCTGGCCGCGCCGGATCCGCTGCCCGCTCTGCCCCCGACACGGACAGCGGTGGTCACCGGTCTGCCGGACCGGGACCCGGGCACCCCGGCCCCGGACACCTTCCCCGACCCGGAATCCGTCTTCTACATCGGCTTCACCTCGGGCTCGACGGGCCGCCCGAAGGGCGTCATGATTCCGCACCGCGCCGTCGAGAGGTTCGCCACCGCACCGGACTACATCCGCTTCGAACCGGGCCTGAGGGTCGCGTGCCTGGGGAATCCGGCCTTCGACATCATCCTTTTCGAGGTCTGGACCACCCTGGCCGGCGGCGGGACCGCGGTGGTCCTGCCGGATGCCGTCGACATCCCGATCGCGGACTGGGCCGAGGTGCTGGCCGGGGAGCGGATCGACGTCCTGTTCCTGACCACGGCGCTGCTGGAGATGATCGTCCTGGAGAATCCCGGGGCCTTCGCCTCAGTGAGGTCGGTGATCTTCGGCGGAGACGTCGTGGACCCAGGCGCGCTGCGTGCGATCTGCGCGGCGGAGCCGCCGCGCGAGCTCGTGCACGTCTACGGCCCGACGGAGACGGCCACCTTCGCCAGTTCGCACGTGTGCCGAGGCGAGGAGTTGCGCGACCCCCAGCGGGTCCCGATCGGCAAGGCGGTCCAGTCGACGACACTGTCGCTGCGTGACGCGGACCTGCGACCGGTGCCGTCCGGCGAGGTCGGCGAGATCTGCATCGGCGGGCCCCAGGTCGCGCTGGGCTACCTCGGCCTGCAGGAGCTGACGGCGGAGCGCTTCGTGGTCCTGGCGGACGGCGAGCGGGTGTACCGGACCGGTGACCTGGGTCGGTTGCTCCCGGACGGCACGTTCGACTTCCAGGGCCGTGTCGACCGCCAGGTCAAGGTGCGCGGCTTCCGGGTGGAACTCGGCGAGGTCGAGGCGGCCGCGCTGCGCACCGGTCTGGTGGCAGCCGTGGTCGTGGAGCGGGTGGGCGAGGGACCGGAGGCGCACCTGGTGGGCTTCGCGGCGCCCACCGCCGAGGCCGGTCCCACCGATCTGATCGCCGGTCTCATCAAGGCTTTGAGTCAGACCCTGCCCGA
This sequence comes from Streptomyces sp. NPDC058469, assembly GCF_042721125.1. Lineage (NCBI taxonomy): Bacteria > Bacillati > Actinomycetota > Actinomycetes > Kitasatosporales > Streptomycetaceae > Streptomyces > Streptomyces sp. NPDC058469. The sequence goes on along the minus strand of NZ_JBHXME010000010.1, from coordinate 19,945 downwards.
GTACATGGTCCCCCACCGGTGGCGGCTGTACCCCACGCTTCCGATCAACTCCACCGGGAAGGTGGACCGGACCGGGCTGCTGGCCGAGCTCCCGGAGTCCGCGATCGCGACCGCAGCCGACGTCACGACAGATCTCACCGAGCCGGAGTCAGAACTCTGCGCCCTCCTGTGCGAGGTCGTGGCCGGCGTGCTCCACCTCCCGCAGGTCAAGCCCGAGGACAACTTCCTCGACCTCGGCGGCACCTCCATCCTGGCGTTGCAGGCGGCGAGTCGGCTGCGCAAGGCACTGGTGTCCGACGTCCTGTTGAACCCGGCGGAGATCCTGTTCGCAGACAGTCTCAGAGACCTGAGCCGAAGCCTCCTCGACCCGACCGACGCCGCACGGTGAGGGGCGAGTTCGGGCCGGTACCGACGCGTCGCGCGGCCAGGACGGCGCCGCTGTCGTCGGCCCAGGAGTCGCTGTGGTTCCTGCGGGCCGCCGATCCGGAGGCGACGACCTATCACATACCCACGCTGATACAGCGACCGCAGGGTATCGACGTCGGCACCCTGCGCGCCGCCCTGACCGCGGTCGCAGCGCGTCACGAGATGCTCCGCACCACCTTCCCCGTGCGGGACGGCGGGCCGGTACAGCAGATCGGGGATCCCGTCCCGATCGACGTCGAGGTGGTCGATGTGCGCGACCGCCCTGATGCCGAGAGTTTCGTACTGCGCGACGCCCGGGCCCGGTCCGCCGCCTTCTTCGACCTGGAGGACGCGCCGCCGCTCCGTTGCGTCCTGTGGCGGGGACCGGCCTCCGGCGACGCGGTACTGCTCTGTGTCCACCACATCGCCATCGACCAGTGGTCCCTGGCGATTCTGGTCGAGGACCTGGCCACGGCCTACGACGCCGTCGAGGCCGGGGCCGACGTTCGGCTTCCCGAGGTCCCGCTCCAGTTCGCGGACTTCGCGGCCTGGGAGAGGGAAGCGCTCGACACCGATCAGGCGCGCCGGACGGAGTCGGAGCGGATCGCGGACCTGCGCCGTTATCCGAACCAGCTGCGGCTCGGCGCGCCGCCGCCCGGCGACGCCGCGCCGACCGGACCGGACAGCGAGCGCGGGCTGATCGACCTGGTGTTCCCGCAGAGCGTCGGCGAACTGTTGCCGCGTCGGGCCCGGGAGCTGCGGGTGACGCCGTTCCTCCTGGCGTTTGCGGCCTTCCAGGAGACTGTGCGGCGTTGGTCCGGCCAGGAGCGGTTCCTGATCGGCACCACGCTGACCCAGCGCTCCGGCGCCGAACTGGACCGGACCGTCGGCTACTTCCTGAACACGGTGCCGCTGCGCTGCCGGGTCCGGGCGTCCGCGAGTTTCGCGGAGCTCTGCGCCGTGGTCCGCGAGGAGTTCACCGAGGGCATGCGGTGCCAGGCAACGCCGTTCGACCGCCTGGTCCGGGGTCTTTCCGTGAGCCGCGTCGGCCGGCCGCTGACGCAGCTCGCGTTCAGTGTGCTGCCGACCGGGCCGGTCGAATCCGTGGGCCCGTGGCGTGAGTTGCCCGTCCCGCCGCTCGGCAAGGCGGCGTTCGACCTCACCGTGCTGGTCGCCGCGGGCAGCGGCCGACCGACCGGGGTGATCGAGTTCGACCCGGCAGTCTATCCGCGGCAGACGGTCGCGGCACTGCATGACGACTTCACCACTCTGTTGGATGCCGCCCTGGCCGACCCGGGTGTTCCGGTGTCCCGGCTGCCGCTGTCTCCCCGCCGCGACGGCGGATCTCAGGGAACGCTGATCGGGCCGCGGATGGATCTCGTGACCATGGTTCGTGGCCGCGTGGCGGCCACGGGGAAGGAAGGACTCCGATGACCGAGCAGACCGTCGACCAGGGTGCTGAGACAGTCCCCGAGGTGATTGCCGAGCCCTGGAAGGCCAGCGTGGGCCTGGTCGTCGACCAGGCGTACCTGGGCTCGCCGTACACCGGTATCGACGCGTGGCGCGCGGCGGCGGAGGCCGGCGCGGAGTGGCTCAGCGTCGTCGAAGAGGCGTACGGACTCCCCGAGGAGAGGATCCGCCAACTGCGTGACGATACCGACAAGGCCGGCATCCCGATCCACCTGGTCGCCTGTCCCGCCTTCGGGCTGGCCGACCCACGCGACGCGGTCCGCGACTTCAACCTGGAATGGGCCAAGGCCCAGGTGGACTTCGCCCGAGGAGTCGGCGCGCGCCGGGTGAAGGTCCTGCTGGGAGAGTGGGTCTGGAAGGGCAACTGGTCGAACGAGCTGCAGTGGAGTCTGGTCGTCGAGAACATGCGCCGCCTGTGCGACTACGCGGAGCAGTACTCGATCATGGTGAGCCTTGAGCCGGAGGCGCTGGAGAACGCGTACATCAACGACACGTACTCCCTCGTGCAGATGCTGGACGATGTGGCCTCGCCGGTACTGTCGGCGAACGTCGACACCTCTCACCTGGTGGTCCGCGCGATCCACCCGAGTGGCATCAGACTCCTGAAGGGCAGACTGGACACCGTCAACTTCTCCGACTCCAACGGCCGCTGGCACGAGCACCTGCCGCCCGGCACCGGGGTTAGCGACATGGCGGCCTTCGCCGCCGAGGTGAGCAGCGCCCGGCGGTCCGACGACGCGCTGGTCGCGGTGGTGGTCGGCCCGTTCGCCGACCCGGAGAACGCCTACGAGAAGGTGGCCGCGTCGTTGGGCGCCACTCGCCGGCTGTTCGGTGTGCCCCTGGATCCGGTCGGCGGCGGGACGGGTCTGTGACGCCAGGCGCACCGGACTCCCGTACGCAACTGCTCGAACTGATCGTCGCGCAGCTGGCGACCGCCCCGGCGACCGCGGGCATCACCTGCGACGGCCGGTTCACGCCCTACAGCCGGATCGACGTCTGGGCCCGGGAGGTCGCCGACGCTCTGCGAGACGTCGGCGTCGGGCGCGGCGACATCGTGCCCGTCGCGTCCGGCCGGGGCGCCGCCATGGTCGCCGGCTGGCTCGGCGTGCTCCGCGCCGGGGCCGCCTACCTGCCGATCGACATCGACCTGCCGGACGAGCGGATCGCCTATCTGGCCGCCGACAGCAAGGCGCGGGTGGCGCTGGTCGACGCGTCCCCGGGCGCGCTGACGACGGCCTTCCACTCCAGCGTGACAGTGCTCAGCATCGACGATCTGCCGATGCCGGTTCCGTCGGTGGACCCGGAGCCCGCCGCGGGCACCGGATCGGCCGACACGTGTGCCGCCGGCCCCGAGCTGACCGAGCGCGACCCGGCGTGCGTCCTCTACACCTCCGGCAGCACCGGTCGGCCCAAGGGTGTGGTCATCGATCACGGGACCCTGCTCCAGGCGGCGCTGCGCTGGTGCTGGCTGTTCCCGTTCGAGCGCGGCGACCGCGTCCTGTCGGCTGCCTCCGTGTCCTTCGACGCCGGCAACGCCGACGTGGCCGCGGCGCTGGTGTCCGGCACGGACCTCGTCCTGGCGACCGACGCGCAGCGCCGCGACCCGGCACTGCTGGCTCCGCTGCTGACCGCCGAGCCCGGCGTGAGCGCGCTGTTCGGGACCCCCAGTGCCGTGCATGCCGCGCTGGCCGATGTCGCCCCCGCCTCCGGCCGGGTGCGGCACGTCGTCATGGGCGGCGAGGTGCTCACGGGCGGCCGGGTCCGCGAGGTCCGCGCCAAGCTCGGCTGCCGCGTCACCAACGTCTGGGGCGTCACCGAGGCCCCTGCGATCACCACGACGCACACGGCCGACCCGGACACCGACCCGGAGCTGACCGGCATCGGGACGCCGGTCCCCAACACGCGGGTCTACCTGCTCGGCCCGCACCTGGAACCGGTGCCGGACGGAGCCGTCGGTGAGCTCTACATCGCCGGCGCCGGGGTCGCCGGCGGATACGTCGGCAGCCCCTCCCTGACGGCGCGGCGCTTTCTCCCCGACCCCTGGTCCGAGATCCCCGGCGCCCGCATGTTCGCCACCCGCGACCTGGCGGTCCTGCGGCCGGACGGCGGCCTCGAATACCGGGGCCGTGCCGACCAGCAGGTCAAGGTGAACGGCAACCGCGTCGAACTCGGCGAGGTCCAGGCGATCCTGGAGGCGGTGCCGGGCGTGCGCAGCGCGGCGGTGCTCGCCGACCGCGAGGCCGACCACGACCGGCTCGTCGGCTACGTCGAGGTCGACGGGTCCGCCCCACCGACCGCCGGGCAGATCCGCACCGCCCTGCGCCGATGGCTGCCCGCTGCCGTCGTCCCCGCGTCGGTCCGGGTCGTCGCGACCATGCCCCGCTCCGCGCACGGGAAGCTCGACGTCGCTGCGCTGCGCTCGGCCCCGTGGCAGGAACTGGCCGCAGCGGCCGATGAGAACGGGCCGGACCCGGCGGACCGCTCCGCCGACCACTGTCTGTCCGTGCGGCTCTTCGCTCAAGCCCTGGGCCGGAACGAGGAGACCGCTGACTTCGCTGCGGACGCCGACTTCTTCGCCCTCGGCGGCACGTCGATGGTCGCCGCGCGGATGATCACCGAGGCCCAGACCCCGGACCGCCCCGCTCTGGCACTGCGCGACTTCCTCGCCGACCCGACGGTCGGCGGGTTCGCCAAGGTGCTGGCCGCCGCGGCGTCCCCGTCACCCGAGGCCGCGGCACCGGGAATCGCATCGTCCCTGGCCGCTCCGCCGGACGCCGGACACTCCGACGCAGCCGGTGACACATTCCCGGCCGGCAGCGCCCAGCGGCGGCTCTGGATCCTCAACCAGGTCCCCTCCTATCAGACCGCGTACCTGATTCCCGGCGTGCTGGAGCTGACCGGACCGGTGGATCCGGAGACGGTGTGCTCGGTGGTGCGGCGGGTGCTGGAACGGCATCCCATGCTGCGCGCCCGCTTCCGGCTGGCCGCCGACGGCCGCGCCGTCGAAGGCCGGCTCGGGCCCCCGCCCGAGGTCGGCCGCCTCGATGCCGCCGGCCTGGATGACGCGGCGCTCGCCGCCCACCTCGACGTCTTGTGCGGCGACCCGTTCGACCTCCGCGACCAGGCACCGGTGCGGGCCGAGGTGATTACCCACGGGACCCGGACGCTCCTGGTGCTGTGCGCGCACCACATCGCCGTGGACGGGGTGTCGCATCGCTTGCTGCTCGGGGAGATCGCCGCCACGTACCGGGCCCGTCGGTCCGGTACGCCGGACGCGGCGCCGACCCCGACCCGGCTGCCGGCGCTGCCGGCGACGACCCGAGAGCGCACCGACGACCTGGTCGCGTCGCTGCGCGGCGCGCCGACCGACGTGCTGCTGCCGCACGACCGGCTGCGGTCGCAGACCGCCGACACCGCCGCTGCTTCCTGTCCGGTGCCGCTGGACGCCGCGGTGGCCGCCCGGATCGCGGGCTTTGCCGCCGACCACGACGTGAGCGTGTTCATGGTGCTGACGGCGGCGGTGGCGGTCGCCCTGGCGCGCCGCTCCGGACAACGCGACTTCCTCCTCGCCTCGCCCTGGGCCGGCCGGGAGGACGCGGACCGCGCCGAGGCGATCGGGATGCTGGTCAACACCCTGGCCATCCGGGCGGACCTGAGGGGCGCGCAGACCTGGACCGACGCCCTGGCCCGGGTGCGGACCTCGGCGCTGACCGCGTACCGGCACGCCGACGTGCCGTTCGACGACGTGGTGGCCCGGCTCCAACCGGAGCGGGACCTGAGCCGGCCGCCGCTGACCCCGGTCGAGATCTCGCTGTCCGACGGCGTCCTGCCGCCGATGGATCTCGGCCCCGACGTCTCGGCCCGCTGGCTGCCCACCGGGTTCGCACGGGCCAAGTACGAACTCGTCGTCGACGCCCGGACCACCGGCGCCGGGCTGGACCTCGCTCTGGGCTACGTGACCGCGCTGTTCGACGCGGCCACCGCCACCCGGATCGCCACCGACCTCGGCGGTGCGCTGACCGACCTGGTCACCGACCCGACCGCCGGGCTCGGGCTTCCCGAGACCGGCCCGGCCCTGCCGGTGGCGCTCGACGCGCTGCCCGGGGCCCCGGACGGCACGGTGCTGATCCACCGCGACACCGAGCTCACCCGCGCCGAGCTCGACGCCTGGGCCTGGGGCGTGGCCACGCGGCTGCGGGCGGCCGGGATCGGCCCCGGTGACGTGGTACCGGTCGTGGCCGCCCGCGGTGCCGGGATGGTGGCCGGCTGGCTGGGCGTGCTGCGCGCCGGAGCCGCCTACACGCCGGTCTCCGCCGACGTCCCGCCGCCCCGGCTGACGTACATCGCCCAGGAGGTCCGAGCCCGCGTGGTCCTCGTCGACGACGGCGCCCGCGCCGCCGTCGACGGCCTGGCGGCCATCGACATCACCGGCCTGAGCGGGCCGGCGCTCGCGCCGCCGTCGGTCACCGGGGCGGATCCGGCCGCGGTCCTGTTCACCTCGGGAACCACCGGCAACCCCAAGGGCGTCGTGGTCACCCACGGAAACCTGACGTCGTACATCGCGGCCATGCACGGGACGTACCCCCGCCTGGTTGGCACCCGGCACCTGCTGGCCAGCACCGCCGACACCGACTTCTCCGGCACCGTGGTACTCGCCCCGATCGCCACCGGCGGGTCCACGGTCATCGCCGATGACGCCGAGTGCCTCGACGGCCGCCTGCTGGCCGACCTGGTCCGACGGCAGCGGATCGAGGTCGTCAAGCTCACGCCCTCGCATGCGGCGCGGCTGCTCAACACCCCGTTCGGCGCCGCGCTGCGCGATGCGGACGTGCTGGTGCTCGGCGGCGAGCCGATCACCGCCACGCTGGTCGGGGAGCTGGCCGCGGCGCGCCCGCCGGGCACGCTGACGATCAACCACTACGGCCCGACCGAAACCACCATCGGCGCCGTGACCCACGTGCTGGACCCGCGCGTTCCCGAGGCGCCTCCGGTGGGCCGGCCGCTGCCGGACGTCAGGGTCCTGGTCCTGGACGAGGCCCTGCGTCCGCTGCCGGACGGCGAAGCCGGGATGCTCTGGATCGGCGGCCCGCAGGTGACAGCCGGCTACTTGCGCCGCCCCACCGAGACGGCGCGTGCCTACCGCCTCCTGGCCGCCGACGTCGGGGCCGGACCCATGTACCGGACCGGCGACGTGGCGGTCCGGTCGGCCGACGGCACCATCCGCCTGCACGGACGCGTGGACGACCAGGTCAAGATCCGGGGCTTCCGGGTCGAGCCGGGCGAGGTCCGCGCCGCGCTGCTGGCCCTGCCGGAGGTACGGCAGGCCGAAGTGCTGGGCCACGAGGGCCGGTTGGTCGCCTTCGCCGTGCTGGACGGCGGCCGGGCCGGCGAGCCGGGATCCGGGGCGGACGGCGGGCCCGACGTCGCAGCCGGCCGGCACGTGCTCGACCGGCTGCGCTCGGCACAGCCCAGCCACCTGGTTCCCGAACTCCTGGTTCCCGTCCCGAAAATGCCCCTGGCCCGGACCGGCAAGGTGGACCGGGCGGCTCTGCGGGCCCTGCTGGCCGGCGGACCGGGCGCGGTGCCCGTGGGAGAGCACCGGACATCCGTGCCGGCCGGGGTGTGCGGCCCGGCCGTCGGTGAATCCGGTCTGGAGCAAAGGGTCCGCGCCATCTGGTGTGCACTGTTGGACCGGACGGATGTAGGGCTCGACCAGCCGTTCTTCGAAGCCGGTGGCAACTCGCTGTTGCTGATCGCGCTCCTGGAGCGGCTTCGCGGACTGGGTGCCCGGGAGGTGGCCGTCGGTGACTTGTTCTCGCACGTCACCGTGCGGGCGCAGGCCGCCCTGCTGGCCCGGGGCGACCTTCAGGCCGACGGTGGGCGACCCACCACGATGGGGCGGCGCGACAGCCTGGCGGCCCGGCGGAGCCGGGTGCGAGCGGGGACAAGTCAAGACAACGGGGTGCGAGAGCGATGACTTCATCAACCGACATCGCCGTGATCGGCGTCGCGGGCCGGTTCCCGGACGCCTGGGTGCCGGCGGGGTTCTGGCAGAACGTCCAGGAAGGACGGGTCTCCGTACGGGAACTCGACGACGACGAACTCCGTACGGCCGGAGTGAGCGAGGACATGATCGCCGCGCCGGACTACATCCGGTCCGGTACGCCGCTGCCCGGCTACGACCTGTTCGCGGCCGATTTCTTCGGCATCACTCCGGCCGAGGCCGAGGTCACCGATCCACAGCAGCGACTGTTCCTCGAAGCCTGCTGGGAGGCGCTGGAGGCAGCCGGGCACGCCGGCCGGAGCCGCGAACAACTGGTCACCGGCGTCTATGCCGGGGCGAGTTTCAGCACCTACGCGATGGCCCAGTACCTCGCGCGGGCGATGAAGACCGGGTTCTCGGCCTTCTCCGACGGGGACATCCGCCGCGGGAGCCTCCCCGACTTCCTCCCCGCAACCGTCGCCTACCGCCTCGGTCTGCGCGGCCCGGCGATCTCGGTCCAGACGGCCTGCTCGTCGTCGCTGACCGCGGTGCACCAAGCGGTGAACGCGCTGCTCGCCGGGGACTGCGACCTGGCGCTGGCCGGCGGAACCTCGACGGTGCACCCGCCCGACGGCCACCGGCGCGACCCGGCCGGGATCATGTCGGACGACGGCCAGTGCCGCAGCTTCGACGCAGCCTCGACCGGCACCGTGGCCGGCGCTGCGGTGGGCGTCGTGGTGCTCCGCCGATTGGCAGACGCGCTCGCCGACGGCGACCCCGTGCTCGCGGTCGTCAAGGGCAGCGCGGTCAACAACGACGGCCCCGACCGGCCGGGGTTCACGGCGCCCAGTCCGGCCGGGGTGGCCGACGTGGTGTCGACCGCGCTGCGCACCGCCGACGTCCCGGCCGACCGCCTGATCTACGTCGAGGCGCATGGTTCCGGCACGCCGCTGGGTGACCAGGTGGAACTCCTCGGCCTGACCCGCGGGCTGCGCCAGACCACCGCGCGCACCGGGTTCTGCGGCCTGGGCTCGGTCAAGGCGAACATCGGCCACTGCGGCTCGGCGGCCGGGATCGTCAGCATGATCAAGGCCTTGCACATCGTGCAGACCGGCGAGATCCCGCCGCTTCCACACCTGCGCACCCCTCGCGATCCGGGCCTGCTGGCCGAGAGCCCGTTCGTCCTGGACACCGTGGCCCGGCGGAACGCGGTCGGCGACAGGGCCGTGCTGGTCCACTCGATGGGGCAGGGGGGCACCAACGTCGCCGTGGTGCTGGAGCCGGCGCCAGGGGCGGTCCGGACCGACCCGTCGGACGCGGCCGATACGGTCGAGCCACCGGTTCGGCTGATCCTGTCGGCGCGCACCCGGGCCGCCCTGGACGCGGCCTCCCGCGAGCTGGCGGACGAGTTGGCGGCCGGCCGGCACCGGCTCCGGGACGTCGCACACACCCTGCGCGTAGGGCGGCGGCACTTCGCGCATCGCCGGGTGGTGCACGGCGACCGGCCGGCACTCGTCGCCGCGCTCCGCGTCCCCCGGCCGCCTGCGGCGCGGACCGCGCTGGTCGAACCGCACTCGGCCCTGGTCGTCCGGACCGCCGACGGCACTCGGCCGACGCTGATCGCCGACGCCGTGGCCCGGGCGCTGGGATGTCCGGCGACCGTCGCGGTCGAGGCCGCCGAGCAGATGCCGCCTTCCGAGCGCGCGTTCGTGATCGTCGTCGGCCCCGGCGCGGCCGCCGCACACTGCCACGTCACCCAGTCGGCGGCCGACGCGAACGACGACGAGATCGCCGACCTCGTCGACGCGGCCCTGACCGCCGCGAGGCTCGACGGCGTCGACGTCGACTGGGCGACGTCGACACCGGCTGTGGCCGGTGCCCGGCGCGTGCCGCTGCCGACCTATCCGTTCCAGAGGCGTCGGTTCTGGGCCCTCGACCGCATCCGGCACGTCTTCGCCGCCGGCGGGGCGCCTGTGCCCCGCAGCTCTGTCGAAGGCGCCCCGGCCGCAGCGGACGGAACCCGCCCCGAACACCTGCCGTCCGCCGTGCCCGCGGCCGACGATGTCGAAGCCGATCTGGTCGGGCTGTGGCAGGAGATGTTCGGCTTCGCCCCGGTGGGCGTGACGGACGAGTTTTCCGCTCTCGGCGGGACCTCCCTCACCGCGACCCGGATGGCGCTGGAGATCGCGCAGCGCCACGACGGCTTCCAGGTGAACCTGCACCGCGTCGGCGGAACCCGGACGACGGTGCGTCGCATCGCCTCCGTACTTCGCGCGCGCGGGCTCGGCTCCGCCGCCTACGGCTCCGCCGACGCCGAGGGCGCACTGGTCGACGCCGACCTCGACCTGCCGCTGGGCACGGCGCGCCCGACCCGGCCGGATCCGCGCCGCGCGGTGCTGCTGACCGGTGCGACCGGCTACGTCGGCGCCTTTCTTCTGCACGAAGCGCAGTTCGCAGGCCACGACGACATCCGCTGCCTGGTGCGCGCCCGCGACGAGGCACACGCCTGGCAGCGGGTCCGGGCCGCGGCCGCCGCCTACGGCCTGCCCGCGCCGGACCCGGAGCAGGTCCGGATGGTGCCCGGTGACCTGACCGACGTTCGGCGGGCACTGGACAGGCCTGGCCGCGGGTCCGACGGCGGGCTCGGGCAGGCCGTCGGCCAGATCCTGCACTGCGCGGCGAGCGTCGTCTTCACCGAGACCTACCGGACGTTGCGCGCCGGCAACGCGGTGGCCACCGCCGACCTGCTGCGGTGGGCCCGGGAGAACGGGGTCCAGGACTTCGGCTACATCTCTTCGCTGGCGGCGTGCTCGCCGACCGGCCCCGACATGTCGATCGCCGAGACCCGCGCACAGCCGCTGGCCGACCGGGCCGGCGGATACGGCACCGGCAAATGGGTCAGCGAACGGCTGGCCGAGCGCGCCGAACGGGACGGGATGCGGATCCGGATCTGGCGACCGGGGCTGATCCTCGGCGACTCGCGCAGCGGTGCCTGCAATCCCAAGGACATGACGTGGCGGCTGATCGTCGCCAGCCTGGCCGTCGGCGCGCACCCGGCCGACGACCGGCTGCTGTACTCGGCCCCGGTGGACGTGGTGGCCAAGGCGATCGTGGCCGGGCTGACCGAGCCCGGCGCCGTGGGCCGGGCCCAACACCTGGTCCACCACGAGCCGTTGTCCATACGTGGCCTCTTCGCGGAGTTGTCCGCAGCGGGGCTGCAGACCGCGCCGCTTCCGCCCGCACGGTGGCAGCAACTGGTCCGCGAGCGGGCACTGGACGCCGGCGACGACGTACTCGCCCCGGTCGCGCTGCTCGGCTTCACTGAGGAACTGGGCGACCTGGTCCGGGTCGAGGCGGAGGCGTGGAAGGGCTGGCTGACCCGAAGCGGACTGAGCTCCGCCGTGGACGGCCCGGCGCTGGCCCGCAGCATCCGGTGGCTGGCCGACACCGAGGGCGGGACGTACCGGGAAGTGCTGGCGGGCGTCATCGGGCACGAGGACTTCCCGCGCCACGCCGTCGGTGCGGCGCTCGGAAGGAAGGTCGTGTGATGGACACCCCCATCGGCATCGGCGAGATCGGCATTCTGCTGCCTGACCGCTTCGTCACCCCCGCCGAACTGGCCGAGGCCGAGCAACTGGACAGCGGCCAGCGGGAGTTCGTGGAGCGCACGGGCATCCAGACCGTCGGCGTGCTGGACGAGGAGGCCCGCGTCCTGGCTGCCCGGGCGGTCCGGACGCTGGTCGCGGACACCGGGGCCGACCCGGACGTGCTGGTGCTGGCCGCACCGAGGTCACCGGATGTGCTGCTGGGATCCGACGTCGCCGCCGTACAGGCCGCCGCGGGACTGCGCCGCGCCTTCGGCTTCACGGTCGACGGCCTGGGCTGCGTCGGGTCCAGTGCGGCCTGGGCGCTGGGCGCCGACCTGCTGCGCGCCGACCCTTCCCGATCGTCGGTGGTGATCGCGCACGCCAGCAGGCCGACCGGACCGGACCGGGTCCGCTTCCCGGTCACCGTCGTCGGCGACGGCGCGTGCGCGATGACGCTCGTGCCCGGCGAGCGCCCGGTGTTGCGGGCGCACCGCGCCGAGATGGACGGGCAGTTCCACGACCTGTTCCGGGTGGACTACAAGGCCGGCCCGGCCTACGAGTGGCGCGAGGTCTGCGACAACGTCGACGAGTACCAGTTCAAGCTCGCGCTGCACAGCCGGGACAGACTCAAGCGGCTGGTCGACCAGGTCCTCGTCGACGCCGGCGTCGACGCCGACCGGGTCGCGGCGACCTTGATGCAGAACGTCACGGCGGGCGCCTTCGACTTCTATGAAAGCCTGCTCTCCCTGGACATCCACGACGTCTGCCGCGCGAACCTGCGTCGCTATGGCCACCTCGGAGCCATGGATGTGGTGCTCAACCTGCGCGATCTGCTCGCGGGCGGCGACCTGGCGCGGGGCGACCTCGTGCTGGTCCTCAATAACAGTCAGGTGGCGGCTTGGGCCGTGACCCTTTGGGAGGTCTGATGCGGCCAGATGCCGCCCCAGTGACGGTCCGGAGACTGCCGAGGAGGACGCGGTGAGCAAGGTGGGCGACGCGGCGGGTTCGCCCGCGGACACTGTCGTGCTGGAACAGGCGCGCGGTTGGGGCGGCGGAAACCGGCTGATCACGGCAGCGGGCGTGTCAGCGCTGGGCGACGGCCTGCGGGCCACCGCGTTACCGCTGCTGGCGGTCACTTACACCACCAAGCCTGTGCTGCTCGCGCTGGTCACCGTGGCCGGCACCGTGCCGATGCTGCTGTCGCCGCTGGCCGGGGTGGCCGCCGACCGCTGGCCGCGCCGGGCCCTGATGGTGTGGCTGGACGTGGGGCGCGCGGTGATCGTCGGGCTGCTCACCCTCCTGATCTGGACCGAGTCCGCCGACCTGGCCGTGCTGTACGCGGCTGCCTTCCTGCTGGGCGTCGGCGAGACAGCGTTCGGCATCACCGCGCAGGCCTACCTGCCGGAGGTGGTGCCCGAGGCGCGGCTGACATCGGCCAACGGCCGGCTCCAGGCCGTGCAACTGATCTTCCTGGACACCGTCGGGCAGCCACTGGGCGGTCTGTTGTTCGCGGTGTCCGCGGCGCTGCCGTTCCTCCTGGACGCCGCGTCGTTCGCGATCGGCGTCATGGTCCTGCTGACCGTGCACTCGCTGTCCGCTACCGCCGCGAAGCCCGCGGCGAAACCTGCAGACGGCACCGGCACCGGCTCGGCCCCGAAGCCGCCGGGCTGGGGCGAGATGGTCCGGGACGGATTCCGCTACCTGCGCGGCGACCGGCTGCTGATGCTGCTGGCCGTGATGCTCGGGTGGCTCAACTTCTTCTTCGCGGGGGTCAGCGCGATCCTTGTGCTCTACGTCCTGGAAGTCCTGGACCTGGGCGAGACGGCGTACGGGTTCTTCCTCGCCGTCGCCGCGCTCGGCGGGCTGGTCGGCGGGCTGACCGCCTCCCGGCTGCGGGAGCGGTTCGGGACGTTCCCGGTGGTGTCCACGGCCCTGGCCGCGCTCGGCGCAGCCTGTCTGCTCATGGGCCTGGTGCACAACCTGGTGGCCGGGGTGGCGGGCTTCTTCGCCCTCAACCTGGCCGCGGTGGTGTACCAGGCGCTCACCGTCGCGTTCCGCCAGACGACGGTCGCGCGAGAGGTGATCGGCCGCATCAACGGTGTCTACCGGCTGATCGGCACCGGGGGCGCGCCGCTGGGCGCGGTCTGCGCCGGCCTGGTCGCCGGGCAGACCGAGGTCTGGACGCCGTTCGTGGTCAGCGGGACCGCGCTGCTGCTGCTCGCGGCGGTCACATGGCGGCCGCTGCGTCGGCTGGGCGGGGCCCGCGGCGCCAAGGCGGGGGGCTGACCCGATGGCGATGATCACCACGAACTGGTGGAGTCCGGACGACGTGGCCGCGCCGGACCAGCCCCGTGTGCTGATGTTCCCCTTCGCCGGCGGCGCGGCGCACTCGATGCGGGAGTGGATCGCGGAACTCGAGCCCGAGTGGCGGCCGTTGGTCATGCAGTACCCGGGCCGGGGATCGCGCTCGCGGGAGCCGTTCGCCGCCTCGGTGGCCGACCTGGCCGCCGCCGCGTTCGCCGACTTCCTCGCCGTGGACGACGGACGACCGCCGCTGGTGTTGGGGCAGAGCCTGGGCGGCTACGTGGCCCAGGAGTTCACCGCGGCCCTGGAGGCAGCCGGGATCACGCCTCGGGCGCTGGTCGTGGTGTCGGTACGGGCGCTGGGCGACATCGGTGGTCCGCCGGATGCGGTCGCCGGCCAGCCCGGCCGGGACTGGTGGCACCAGCAGTCGGACGACGATCTGCTCGCCCGGCTGCACGAGCTCGGCGGCGCCGACCTGGAGGTGTTCGAGCATCCGGCGCTGCGGGAGGCCCTGTTGCCGATCGTGCGGGCGGATCTCGCGATCGGTGACGACCACATCGCGTACGCCAAGCCGCACCGCGTCCGCTGTCCGGTGCTCGCGGTGCACGGCATCGGCGACCGGCAGGTGAGCGCGGCCGAATCGGCGGCCTGGGCCGACTGGACCACAGGCGCCTTCCAGGCCGTCTCCCTGCCCGGCGGCCACTTCCTCCAGCAGCAGGCCCCGGTCGGTCTGCGCGGGATCCTCGCCGACCTGTCGACCTGACGATTGGAGAACGATGACCGACACACGGACCGACGATCAGCGGATGCGGGTCCTGGTCAACGACGAGGAACAGCACGCCATCGTCCCCGAGGACTTCCGGGCCCCGGCCGGCTGGCGGGAGACGGGGTTCGTCGGCGGCGTCGACGCCTGCGAGCGCTGGGTCGAGGAGCACTGGCCGGACATCCGGCCGCGGTCCGTCCGGGAGGCGATCGCGGCTACGCGGACAGGAACCACGGGGACGGTATGACCATCGCACACGGGGCGGCCGGGGCAGGCGGGTCAGCCGCGGCGGGAGAGACGGTCGGCGCGGACCAGGTCGCCGCGACCGTCGGGTCCGGTTCGGCTGCGGCCGTCGCATCCGCCGCGGAATCTGGAACCGGCGCGGGGCTCGACCTGACACAGCCGCGTGCCTTCGTCACCGGCGAGCTGGACCCCTACTTCGCCGAGTTGCGTCGGGATCGTCCGCTGGCCTGGCACGAGCCGCCCGGCGCCGGCGGACAGGGCTTCTGGGTGGCTGGCCGGCACGCCGACGTCGCGGCCCTGGCCCGGGACACGGCCCGGCTGTCCTCGGCGCGCGGCAACATGCTGGAGACACTGCTGGACGGTGGCGATCCCGGCGGGGACCGCATGCTCGTGGTCAGCGACCCGCCGCGCCACGCCGCGCTGCGCGGTCTCATGAAGTCCGGGTTCATGCCGGCCGCGCTCGAGTCCCTCGCCGAGCGGATCCGTCGGGTCGCACGTGACCTGTGGATCCGGGCCGCACTGGACGGACACTGCGACGTGGCGGCGGACATCGCCGCGAAGATCCCGCTGGCGGCGATCTGCGACCTGCTCGGGGTCCCGGAGACGGACCGTGAACACGTGGGCGAACGGACCACGGCAGCGCTCGGCTCGGACCTGGCCACACCCGTGCGGGACGCGTCGCGGCTGGCGCAGGCCGAAATCCTCCTGTACTTCTCGCGGCTGGCCCGGAACGAGCCGAGCGGCATGCTGCGGGTGCTGACCGAGGGAGCGCTGGACGGCGTCCCACTGACCCGCGACGAAATTGTCCTCAACTGCTACAGCCTCATCCTCGGCGGCGACGTGACGACCCGGATGTCGATCGTCGGCGGGGTCCTCGCGCTGGCCTCCGATCCAGCGCTGTGGAAAGGGGTGCGGGACGGCGAGGTCGAGATCGGGTCCACGGTCGAGGAGGTTCTGCGCTGGACCACGCCGGTGGTCCACCTGGCGCGCACCGCCGTCGCCGAGATCGACCTGCACGGTCGGCGAATCCGGCCCGGAGACATCGTCACCCTGTGGCCGCGGTCGGCGAACCGGGACGAGCGCGAGTTCGCCGACCCCGGGCACTTCGATCCGGCGCGCCGCCCCAACCGGCACCTGACGTTCGGGTTCGGGCCGCACTTCTGTCTGGGCGCGCACCTGGCCCGGATCGAGGTGACGGCGGTGCTGGAGGGCATGCGCTACGCGGTCGAGCAGATGACGCCCGACGGTCCGCCGCAGCCGGTGTATTCGGCCTTCGTCGCCGGGTATTCCGCACTGCCGGTCCGCCTGACACCCAGCGCCGCCGCCTTGCGATCCGCCGCCGGCCGAGCCGGCTGAGCGCGCTGTCGCCATCGAGCCTTGCGAGGGTTACCCATGGATATATCGGACATGGCCCGTATCCCGGTCCACTCGACGATCACCGCCCGCTTCGACGCGGTCGCCGCCGCGCACGCCGACTGCGTCGCGCTCCAGGACCGCGACGAGAGCGTCACCTACGTCGAGTTACGGCGGCGGGCCGAGGTGCTGGCGGCATCGTTCGACCGTGACCTGGCGCCGGAGACCCGGGTCGCGCTGTTCCTTCCACGCTCGGTCGACCTGATCGTCGCGATGCTGGCGGTGCTGAAGGCCGGCGGGATGTACGTGCCGGTCTCGCCGGAGTACCCGGCCGAGCGCGTTCGCCTTCTGCTGGCGGACAGCGGCGCGTCGCTGGTCCTCACCTCCGACGGGCTCCGGCGCGACCCGGCGCTGGCCGGGCTGGCCGCGGTCGCGGTCGACGGTCCGCCGCGGGGCTCGGCGTCGGCACCGGCCTCAGCGACCGGCGCCGCCGGGCCGCTGTCGGCCGCATACGTCATGTACACCTCGGGTTCGACGGGGCGGCCCAAGGGTGTCGTCGTCACCCACCGGGGCGTTCTGAACCTGGTGCTGGACCAGGACTACGTCGCCTTCGGCCCGGCCAAAACCGTCCTTCAGATGTCGCCGACGGCCTTCGACGCCTCGACGTTCGAGATCTGGGGTGCGCTGCTGCACGGCGCCCGGCTCGTGGTCGCCGCTCCGAGCTATCAGGCCGTCGACGAACTCGGCGCGACGATCAAGGAGTTCGGCGTCAGCACCCTGTTCCTGACCCCGGCGCTCTTCCACGAGCTGGTCCGCGGCCGGACCGACATCTTCGACGGCCTGGCCGAGGTGGTCGTCGGCGGTGATGTGCTGTCTCCGGCGCGCGGGGCCCAGTTCCTGGAGTACGCGGCCCGGACCGGGGGACCGGTGCTGGTCAATGGGTACGGTCCCACCGAGACGACCACGTTCGCACTGACCCACCAGGTCCGCACCGCGCCCGCCGAGGGCGGCCCGGTCCCGATCGGCACTCCGCTGCGGAACGTCCGGATCCATCTGCTGGACGACCGGCTGCGGCCGGTCGGACCCGGCCAGGTCGGCGCCCTCTGGATCGCCGGCGACGGGGTGTCCCGTGGCTATCTGGGCCGGCCCGCCCGGACCGCGCGCAGCTTCCTGCCCGAGCCCGAGCCGGCCCCGCCGGGCGCCCGGATGTACCGCTCCGGTGACCTTGGCCGCCTGCGGCCCGACGGAACCGTCGAGTTCCTCGGCCGCCAGGACGACCAGGTCAAGATCCGGGGCTTCCGGGTCGAGCCGCGGGAGACCGAGCACGCGCTGCTGTCTCTGGCCGACGTCGCCGACGCCGCAGTCGTGGTGGTCTCCGACGCGGACGGTGCCAAGCGCCTGTCGGCGTTCGCCGTGCCGCGATCCGGAAGCGGGCTGACGGTGGAGCGGATCAGGACGCTGCTGGCAGACGTCCTGCCCGCGCACCAGATCCCGGCCAAGGTCGCGCTGATGGACGCGTTGCCGCTGAGCCCCTCTGGGAAGATCGACCGTACCGCCCTGGCCGCGGGCGCCAAGCCGGGACCGACTGCCGCTCCCGTCGCGCCCGCCTCCGGTCCGACGGCGGACCAGCGGCTGCTCGCCGAGATCTGGGCCCAGGTCCTGGACGTGCCCGAAGTCGGCCTGGACGACGACTTCTTCGGCCTCGGCGGCGATTCCATCCTGGCGATCCGGGCGATCGCGGACTCCGAAGACCGCGGTCTGGAGATCTCGCTGACCGACATGTTCGCCACGCCGACCGTCCGGGATCTGTGTCCGGGCTCGGGCGGTGCCGGCCCCAGGGGCCCGGAGACCGGCAGCGCCTCTGATGACACGGCCACGGACGGCGGCGGGCGCCGGGATATCGCATCCGACGGCCTCGCCGCCGCCTCCGCCGGCGCCGCGTCAGCCGTTGAGCCGTCCGTCGACCTGCCGGCCGACGTCGAGCGCAGCTATCCCGCGACACTCCTGCAACTCGGCCTGGTCTACGAGGCCGCCGGCAGCCCGGATCAGTCGCTCTACCACGACGTGGCCGCGTACCGCGTCGAGACCGCCCTGGACCCGGAGGCGCTGCGGACCGCACTGCATCACGTCGCCGCGGCACATCCGACGCTGCGCACCCGCCTGGATCTGGCCGACCCGGCCGGTCCCCGCCAGCTCGTCGAACGCGAACCGCGGCTGCCGCTGACCGTGCTCGACTGGCGCGACCGCGCCGACGCGACGCTCACCGCGGCGTTGGAGGAACTGGCCGCCGAGGCGGGCCGGCCCTTCGACGTCGAGGCCGGACCGATGATGCGGGTGTACGCGGCAGTGGTCGACGACGCGTCCTTCTGGCTCGTCTACGGCTTCCACCACGCGATCATCGACGGCTGGAGCGAGTCCGTCTTCCTGGTCGACCTGCTCACCGCCTATGCCCGCGCTCGCGACGGCGCCCCGCCGCCTCAGCGACCCGCGTGGGCGGACGGCGGACGGCATGCCGAGTTCGCCCGGCTCCAGGCCGCCGTCACGGAGTCGGAGGACAGCCGCGAGTTCTGGCGCGGGCGCCTGGCGCGGATCGGATCGGACTCCCCGCCGTCGGCGCAGCCGCACTCGCGGAGCGTCGAGCGGGTCCGGGCCGGCGCGGAACTGCCCGCCGGCCTGCGCTCGCGGCTCGAAGCGGTCGCGGCCGAGTTCCGCCTGCCGGTGAAGTCGCTGGTGCTGGCCGCCCACCTGGCGGCGCTCGGCCGGCATCGGGACACCGCGCGGCCGGTGACCGGGATCGTGCTCAACGGCCGCCCGGAGACCGCCGACAGCGATCGGCTGATGGGCCTGTTCCTCAACGTCATGCCGATGGACGCGGACCTGGATGCGCCGAGCTGGGCTGTGCTGGCCCGCAGACTCTTCGAGGCCGAGACGGCGATGCTCCCGCATCGGCGCTACCCGTATCCTGCGCTGCGCCAGATGGCCGGACGGCCGCTGTTCGACACCGTCCTCAACTACGTCCACTTCCATGTCCGCAACCGGCTCGCCGACACCGGCCTGCGGATCGGCGGTTCCCGCATGTGGGATAAGTCCAGCCAACCGCTGCTGGTCGAGGTGATCGCCGACGCGGCGTCCCGCGAGCTGCGGCTGGACCTGGCCGGCGACGCCGGTGTCTGGGACCAGGTCGAGCTGACCCGCTTGTGGGGTCACCACCACGATGCCTTGGTGGCGCTGGTCGCCGATCCGTCCAGCGCGGTGCGGCTCTCCGCATCCGAGGACGGCGTGCCGCTGACGCCGATGCAGCGGGCGATCTGGACCCAACAGCAGATCACCGGAGATCCGACGCTCTACCGGGAGCACATCGGCTACGAGATCCGGGGACCGGTGGACAGCGCGGACCTCGGCCGGGCCGTGGAACGCGCGCTGGCTGACCATCCGGGCATCGGCGCGGCGCTGGCCGTCGGCGGCGGCGCTCCGGCGCTGCTGCCGGGCCGGCACACCATCAGGGTCGAGCACCTGCTCTGCGACAGTCCGCCGGGCCCGGTTGGTCTCGCCGCCCTCGTCGAGGAGCAGATCGAGGCCGGGATCCAGGTGCCCGACGGGCCGCTGTTCCGCTGCGTGCTGATCACCGTGAGCCGCGAGCGGCGCCTGCTGTTCTTCGTCTGGCACCACCTGGTGATGGACGGGTTTTCCCTGCGCGTTCTGCTCGGCGACGTCGTCGCGCACTTCGCCGATCCGGCCGGCGGACCCCGGCACCGTCCGACTTCGTGACCTTCACTTCGGTGAACATCCCGGCGATCAACTCGTCGTTGTCGACATGACCGTCCGCCATGTCGGCCA
>NZ_JBHXME010000009.1:0-123190 GCF_042721125.1 Streptomyces sp. NPDC058469 | reverse complement strand
CCTCCAGCCGGGGTGGGACCGCTCGGGCCGGCCCCGAAACTCCGTCCGGGTCGTACGGACGCCACGGCGACGGGCGCGGACGAGCCCTGTGCGGGGCGCGGGTGAACCCGGCGAGGGCCGGCCGTCCACCGACACCCGGTCCATGGCCGAGGGCCGCCTCCAGGGCCCTCGTACCCCTCCCACGGCGAAGCGGACCGCACCGGACCAGCCGTCTTCCACCCGGCCCGCAGGGCCGTACCCCCTCCCTCTGGGCCTACGCTGAACGTATGAGCAAGCAGAGCGGACGCGGGCGCGTCACGGGCCTTCCGGAGTGGGACCGGTGCGCGGTCATGGGAGTCGTGAACGTCACCCCGGACTCCTTCTCCGACGGCGGCCGCTTCTTCGACACCACGGCAGCCGTCAAGCGCGGCCTCGGCCTGGTCACCGAGGGCGCCGACCTGGTGGACGTCGGCGGTGAGTCCACCCGCCCCGGCGCCTCCCGCGTGGATGAGGCCGAGGAACTCAAGCGCGTCATCCCCGTCGTCCGCGGCCTCGCCTCCGAGGGCGTCACCGTGTCCGTCGACACCATGCGCGCCTCCGTCGCCGAGCAGGCCCTCGCCTCGGGCGCCGCCCTCGTCAACGACGTCAGCGGCGGCCTCGCCGACCCCGCGATGATCCCGGTCGTCGCCGCCTCGGGCGCCCCCTTCGTCGTCATGCACTGGCGCGGCTTCCTGGAGGGCGGCAACGTCAGGGGCGTCTACGACGACGTCGTCACCGAGGTCGTCGACGAACTGCACGCACGCGTGGAGGCCGTTCTGGCCGGCGGCGTCGCCCCCGACCGTGTCGTCGTGGACCCGGGCCTCGGCTTCTCCAAGGACGCCGAACACGACCTCGTCCTCCTCGCCCACCTCGACCGCCTGCTCGCCCTCGGCCACCCCCTCCTGGTCGCCGCCTCCCGCAAGCGGTTCCTCGGCCGGGTCCTCGCCGGCCCCGAGGGAGCGCCCCCGCCCGCGCGCGAGCGCGACGCCGCCACGGCCGCCGTCTCCGCACTCGCGGCGCACGCGGGCGCGTGGGCGGTGCGCGTCCACGAGGTCCGCGCCACGGCCGACGCCGTACGCGTCGCACGCGCCGTCGAAGGAGCGCGCGCCCCGGGCGCCCGAGCGGCTTCGCACACCAGCTCCGAGGGAGCCCTGTGACCGCCCCGCACACCGACGTCGAGCAGGTGGAACTCGCCAACACCGCGTTCTACGAGACGCTGGAGCGCGGCGACTTCGACGAACTGTCCGCGCTCTGGCTCACCCCGGCCGACCTCGGCGTCGACGAGGAGTACCACGACCCGGCGGACAGCGGCGTGATCTCCTGCGTGCACCCGGGCTGGCCGGTGCTGACCGGTCGCGGCGAGGTCCTCCGGTCGTACGCGCTGATCATGGCGAACACCGAGTACATCCAGTTCTTCCTCACCGACGTGCACGTCTCGGTGACCGGCGACACCGCGCTGGTGGCCTGCACGGAGAACATCCTCAGCGGCGGCCCCTCCCCCGACGACAGCGACGAACTGGGCCCGCTGGTGGGCCAGCTCGTGGTCGCCACGAACGTGTTCCGGCGCACCCCCGAGGGCTGGAAGCTCTGGTCGCACCACGCGTCCCCGGTTCTGGCCGAAAACGACGAGGACGACAGCGAGGACACCCCCACCTGAGTGGGTAGGCGCCCCCTCGGAGAACCCGGCGGACCCCCGGCGGACCCCGTTCGGTCCCCGTCGCAACCCGTCGGGACCAAGAAGTGGTTGGAATCACGAACCCCGGGGTAGGGGCGGCTACCGACCCATGAGCCACCGGGTTCCCCAGGGGAAACGCTCGATGAACCCTCTGGCCCCGGACAGTGCCCACGCCCTCGTGGCCCGGCGTTGTCAGTGCCCGCAGGTAGATTCGTTCGAGGCCGGGGTACCGCCCGCACACGGTACGAACCGGCCACCACCGACGATTGCAGGAGTGATTCGCGTGGATCGTGTCGCGCTGAGCGGCCTGAAGGCCCGCGGGCACCACGGCGTGTTCCCCAAGGAGCGCGAGGAGGGCCAGACCTTCATCGTGGACCTCGTCCTGGGCCTGGACACCCGGCCGGCCGCCGCCGACGACGACCTGGCGAAGACCGTGCACTACGGCATCGTGGCCGAGGAGGTCGTGGCCGTCGTCCAGGGCGAGCCCGTCAACCTCATCGAGACCCTCGCCGAGCGCATCGCGCAGACCTGCCTGAAACACGAAGGGGTCGAGGAGGTCGAGGTCCGCGTCCACAAACCGGACGCCCCGATCACCGTCCCCTTCGACGACGTGACCGTCACCATCACCCGGAGCCGAGTATGACCTTCTCGTTCACCGAGGGTCACAGCGACCCGACCGTCCAGCCGGTGCCCGCCTCCGTGGTGCAGCAGGTGGACGCCGCCGACACCACGCTCAGCAACCCGAAGCGCGCCGTGATCTCGATCGGCGCGAACCTGGGCAACCGCCTGGAGACCCTCCAGGGCGCCATCGACGCCCTGGAGGACACCCCCGGCGTCCGCATCAAGGCCGTGTCGCCGGTCTACGAGACGGAGCCGTGGGGCGTCGAGCCCGGCAGCCAGCCGTCGTACTTCAACGCGGTCGTCGTCCTCAAGACCACCCTGCCCCCGTCCTCCCTGCTGGAGCGGGCGCACGCGGTCGAGGAGGCCTTCCACCGGGTCCGCGAGGAGCGCTGGGGCGCGCGCACGATCGACGTCGACATCGTCGCGTACGCCGACGTCGTCTCGGACGACCCGGTCCTGACGCTCCCCCACCCGCGCGCCCACGAGCGGGCCTTCGTGCTCGCGCCGTGGCACGACGTGGAGCCCGAGGCACAGTTGGCCGGCCGCGGTCCGGTCGCCGATCTCCTCGACGTCATCACGCGTGACGGTGTCGCGCCCCGCAAGGATCTGGAACTCCGGCTGCCCGAGTAGTCGTTAAGGTCGAGACGACCACAACGCCCGGACAGGGCACGGGGAGCTGAAGGGACACCGTGAGAGAGCTGCGGATCAGGGTGCTGGCCGGCGTGTTCGTCATCGCCGGAGTGCTGTCCTGGGCGGGGGCCCGCCTGTGGAGCGCGGTGGGGACCCTGCCAAGCGTCCCACTGGCCGCGCCCATCGTCCTCGCCGTGATCGCCGTGGTCCTGCTGGCCACGGCGCTCTCGCTGCGCGCCCGCCTCAAAGCACAGCGCGAGCGCCGCCCCGGCGCCAAGGGCGTCGACCCCCTGATGGCCGCCCGCGCGGTCGTCTTCGGCCAGGCCAGCGCCCTGGTCGCCGCCCTCGTCTCCGGCATGTACGGCGGCACGGGCGCCTATCTCCTGGAGTCCCTGGACATCCCGGCCCGCCGCGACCAGGCCATCTACGCCGGCTTCTCGGTCCTGGCGGGCATCGCGGTGATAGTCGCCGCGATCTTCCTGGAGCGCGTCTGCAAACTCCCGGAGGACGACGACAACAACACGGCCGGGGCAACACCGGTCACCTGAGCGCCCCAAACGGGACTGGGGCAGCGCCGGTCACCTGAGGCGCCCAAAGGGGCGCGAGGAACGGCGCGACCAGCCACAACGAAGCCGCACCCGACAGACGACCCCCGTCACGGCACGGTCCACCCAGCGGAGCGCTACCGCGCCATGATCAGACTCATCGCCTCGTTGCGCGTCGCCGGATCGCGCAACTGCCCCCGCACCGCCGAGGTGATGGTCTTCGCGCCGGGCTTCCGCACGCCCCGCATCGACATGCACATGTGCTCGCACTCGACGACGACGATGACACCCCGCGGCTCCAGGATCTCCATCAGGGAGTCCGCGACCTGCGTGGTGAGCCGCTCCTGCACCTGCGGCCGCCGGGCATAGACGTCCACCAGCCGGGCCAGCTTCGACAGCCCCGTGATCTTCCCGTCGGCGGACGGGATGTAGCCGACGTGGGCGACACCGACGAACGGCACCAGATGGTGTTCACAGTTGCTCAGGACCTCGATGTCCTTCACCAGGACCATCTCGTCGTGCCCCAGGTCGAACGTCGTCGTCAGCACGTCCTCGGGCTTCTGCCACAACCCCGCGAATATCTCCTTGTACGCCCGTGCCACCCGCGCCGGTGTCTCCCTGAGCCCCTCACGGTCCGGGTCCTCGCCGACCGCGATCAGCAGTTCGCGTACGGCGTTCTCGGCGCGCTTCTCGTCGAAGACGCCGATCGTTCCCTCGCCGTCGAGCGTCACGGGGTCGGTCATGTCGTGCCTCGTTCCTGTGCGGGTCGCGTGTGGGGCACACGCCTCAGCTGCGGGCAAAAGGAAATGCCGCGTCCCCCAGGCTAAGACCAGGGGGACGCGGCATCCATTTCGGGCCGTGTGAGGCTCGCGTCAGTTGTCGGGGCGGTCCTCCGGAGCCTTCTCCAGCGTGGGAGAGGACTCGGCGGTCGCACCGGCGGTGATCGCGGGACCCGCGCCGTTCGTCCCGTTCGTCAGTGACAGCTCCTTGGGGGAGAGCACCGGCGGGCGGGTGGACGGCGTGCGGCGGGAGGAGCCGGTCCACGAGGGACGGGCCGGACGCCGGATGATGGGAGTGAAGACCTCGGCGATCTGCTCCTTGTTCAGCGTCTCCTTCTCCAGCAGCTGGAGCACGAGCGCGTCGA
Source organism: Streptomyces sp. NPDC058469 (assembly GCF_042721125.1). Lineage (NCBI taxonomy): Bacteria > Bacillati > Actinomycetota > Actinomycetes > Kitasatosporales > Streptomycetaceae > Streptomyces > Streptomyces sp. NPDC058469. Next base: position 118,557 of record NZ_JBHXME010000009.1, on the reverse strand, counting down.
GCACGTCACGGTTCTCGACCAGGATCTCCCAGGCCTCGTTGTGCGCGTTCTCGATGAGCTTCTTGACCTCTTCGTCGACGAGCGCGGCGACCTCTTCCGAGTAGTCGCGCGGGTGCGACATCTCCCGGCCCAGGAAGGGCTCGGTGTTGTCGCCGCCGAACTTGATCGCGCCGAGACGCTCGGTCATGCCGTACTGCGTGACCATCGCGCGGGCCGTGGCAGTGGCCTTCTCGATGTCGTTCGCGGCGCCCGTGGTCGGGTCGTGGAAGACCAGTTCCTCGGCCGCGCGGCCGCCCAGCATGTAGGCGAGCTGGTCGAGCATCTCGTTGCGTGTGGTCGAGTACCTGTCCTCTTCCGGCAGGACCATCGTGTAGCCCAGAGCACGGCCTCGGGAGAGGATCGTGATCTTGTGGACCGGGTCGGAGTTGGGGGAAGCCGCCGCGACCAGGGCGTGTCCGCCCTCGTGGTACGCGGTGATCTTCTTCTCCTTGTCCGACATGATCCGGGTCCGCTTCTGCGGGCCCGCGACCACACGGTCGATCGCCTCGTCCAGCATGAAGTTGTCGATCAGCTTGCGGTTGCCCCGGGCGGTGAGCAGGGCGGCCTCGTTGAGGACGTTGGCCAGGTCCGCGCCGGTGAAGCCCGGCGTACGACGGGCGACCGCGGAGAGGTCGACGTCCGGTGCGACCGGCTTGCCCTTCTGGTGAACCTTGAGGATCTCCAGACGGCCCTGCATGTCCGGACGGTCGACCGCGATCTGGCGGTCGAAGCGGCCGGGGCGCAGGAGGGCCGGGTCGAGGATGTCGGGCCGGTTCGTCGCGGCGATGAGGATCACGCCGCCCTTGACGTCGAAGCCGTCCATCTCGACGAGCAGCTGGTTCAGCGTCTGCTCGCGCTCGTCGTGACCACCGCCGAGGCCGGCGCCGCGATGGCGGCCGACCGCGTCGATCTCGTCGACAAAGACGATCGCCGGAGCGTTCGCCTTGGCCTGCTCGAACAGGTCACGGACTCGGGAGGCACCGACACCGACGAACATCTCGACGAAGTCGGAACCGGAGATCGAGTAGAAGGGCACCCCGGCCTCGCCCGCGACGGCGCGCGCCAGCAGGGTCTTGCCGGTGCCGGGAGGGCCGTACAGGAGTACGCCCTTGGGGATCTTGGCGCCGACGGCCTGGAACTTCGCCGGCTCCTGGAGGAACTCCTTGATCTCGTGCAGTTCCTCGACGGCCTCGTCGGAGCCCGCGACGTCCGCGAACGTCGTCTTCGGGGTGTCCTTGGTGATGAGCTTGGCCTTGGACTTCCCGAAGTTCATGACTCGGGAGCCGCCGCCCTGCATCTGGTTCATCAGGAACAGGAAGACGACCACGATGAGGACGAAGGGGAGCAGCGACAGCAGAATCCCGACGAAAGCGTTCTGCTTCGTCGGCGAGACCGTGTAGCCGTCCGGAATCTGCTTGTCCTGGTACTTGGTCTGCAGCGTGGCCGCGAGGTCCACGCCTTGGTCGCCGATGTAGCTCGCCTGGATCTTGGAGCTGCCGTCGACCTTGACGCCGTCCTTGAGCGTGGCCTTGATGGTCTGCTCGTCGCCGGTGGTGATCTTGGCCGACTCGACCTTGTTGTCATTGATCGCCTGGACGATCTGGCCGGTGTCCACCGTCTTGTAGCCGCCGGACGAGCCGACGACCTGCATCAACACGACCACGGCAAGGACGGCCAGCACGATCCACATGACCGGCCCACGGAAGTATCGCTTCACGTCCATCCATACGGAGCGAAGTCGCTCCGTCCCTCCTGCCATAGTGAGTTTGATAAAGACAGTTCTTCTGACGGTACCCCAGCATGGTGGGCCGAAGCCGCACGGGACTGCTGGGAGACCCGTCTGCATGCTCCAACGGCGCGAAACCCGCTGGGGTTCCCGATCGTCTTACAGGGCTTGGGCCGAGTGGCTCTAGCCGCCGTAGACGTGCGGCGCGAGCGTACCGACGAACGGCAGGTTGCGGTACTTCTCCGCGTAGTCGAGGCCGTAGCCGACGACGAACTCGTTCGGGATGTCGAAGCCGACCCACTCCACCTCGATGGCGACCTTGGCCGCCTCCGGCTTGCGGAGCAGGGTGCAGATCTTCAACGAGTCGGGCTCGCGCGAGCCGAGGTTGGAGATCAGCCAGGACAGGGTCAGACCCGAGTCGATGATGTCCTCGACGATGAGGACGTGCTTGCCCTTGATGTCGGTGTCGAGGTCCTTGAGGATCCGCACGACACCGGAGGACTGGGTGCCCGCGCCGTACGACGACACGGCCATCCAGTCCATGGTGACGGGGGTGGACAGCGCCCGGGCGAGGTCCGCCATGACCATCACCGCGCCCTTGAGGACGCCGACGATCAGCAGATCCTTGCCCGCGTACTCCGCGTCGATCTTCGCGGCGAGCTCCACGAGCTTCGCGTCGATCTCTTCCTTGGTGATGAGCACCGACTGGAGGTCGTCACCCATGTCTTTCGCGTCCACCCGCATCACTTTCGGTCGTCCAACCGGCTACTACCTGGCCCCGCCCCCGGAGGTCCGGAGGGGGTGTCGATTCAGCCTTGCCGAATCACCAGTCTGCCACCCTGGCGCCGGGCGACGACCTTGCCCGGGAGATTGATGGTTCCCTGGCCGCGCCAGCCGGTGATCAGGCGGTCGACTTCCTCGATGTGACGGGCGAACAGCGAACCGGCCGGGGCGCCGGCCTGGATGGCGGCCCGGCGCAGGATGCGTCGGCGTACGGCGGGCGGCAGGGCGTAGAGCTTGGCGCACTCCAGGAGGCCCGTGGCGTCGCGTACGGAGGCCTCGGCCTGGCTTGCCCAGGTGTCGAGGGCGTCGGCGTCGTCCCGGGACAGCTGCGCCGTGCGGGCGAGCGCTTCCACGACCCCTTTGCCGAGCGCCTTCTCCAGGGCCGGCAGGCCTTCGTGGCGCAGACGGGAACGCGTGTACGCGGGGTCGGCGTTGTGCGGGTCGTCCCAGACGGGCAGCGACTGGACCATGCAGGCCTTGCGGGCGGTCTGCCGGTCGAGCTGCAGGAAGGGGCGGCGGTAACGGCCGCCGGCCCCCGAGACCGCGGCCATTCCCGACAGGGAGCGGATGCCCGAGCCGCGGGCGAGGCCCAGCAGGACGGTTTCGGCTTGGTCGTCACGGGTGTGGCCGAGCAGGACGGCGGCGGCGCCGTGCCGGGCGGCGCAGTCGTCGAGGGCGGCGTAGCGGGCGTCCCGGGCGGCTGCCTCGGGGCCGCCCTCGCGGCCCACGGTCACGGAAGTGGCTTCCACGGGGTCCAGGCCCAGTTCGCGCAGACGTACGACGACCTCGTCGGCGCGCAGGTCGGAGCCGGCCTGGAGGCCGTGGTCGACGGTGATGCCGCCGGCCCGGATGCCCAGCTTGGGGGCTTCGAAGGCGAGGGCGGAGGCGAGTGCCATGGAATCGGCGCCGCCGGAGCATGCGACGAGCACGAGCGGCGAGGGCGGGCGCTCGTGCGAGGTGTGCCGGGAGGCGCCGGTGGTCTGCAGGGCCTCGTGGTCGGTGAGGATGTCGTGGAGGACGCGGCGGACCGCCAGGCGTATCGCCGCGACCGCAGGATGGGGACCCATGTCCGGTTCCCTTCATGAAGTTTTCGGGGGGTTGGCCCGAGGTTCGGTCACTCAGAGTGTGTAGATGGTGACAGAGCCTGGGCGTTCCCCGAGCATCGCACGCCTACCCATCGCTCACGGTCCCTCGGACGGGTGATTGCAGGGGCGTTCGCCTGCCGTCGGCCGGATTCGTTTCACCACGCCCGCGATCGGTTCACGACTCGGCCTTGCGATGCACCCGCGCGACCCAGTCCGCCGGTTTGGCGATCTCCGTCTTGGTCGGCAACGTGTTCGGGGAGGTCCACACGCGGTTGAAGCCGTCCATGCCGACCTGGTCGACGACCGCCCGCACGAACCGCTCGCCGTCCCGGTACTGCCTCAGCTTGGCGTCGAGGCCGAGCAGCTTGCGCAGCGCCGAGTCCAGTCGCGAGGCGCCCTTCGCGCGACGCTGCTGGAACTTCTCGCGGATCTCCGCGACGCTCGCCACGACCTCGGGGCCCACGCCGTCCATCACGAAGTCGGCGTGTCCCTCCAGGAGGGACATCACGGCGGTGAGACGGCCGAGGATCTCCCGCTGGGCGGGCGTCTGCACGATCTCCACGAGGGAGCGGCCGCCGTCCTCGTCCTCCTCGCCCTCGGGCCGGCCCCCGGCCAGCGACTGGGCGGCCTCCCGGATGCGCTCCAGGACCGTCATGGGGTCGACCTCGGTCTCCCCCAAGAACGACTGGATCTCGCCCTCCAGGTGGTCACGCAGCCAGGGCACGGCCGTGAACTGCGTGCGGTGCGTCTCCTCGTGCAGGCACACCCACAGGCGGAAGTCGTGCGGCTCCACGTCGAGTTCGCGCTCCACGTGCACGATGTTCGGCGCGACCAGCAGCAACCGGCCGCCTTTCGCCCCCGCCGGAAGCTCACGGGACGCCGGGGCGAACGTCTCGTACTGGCCGAGCACGCGCGAGGACAGGAACGACAGCAGCATGCCCAGTTCCACGCCGGTCACCTTGCCGCCGACCGCGCCGAAGACGGCGCCCCCGGGGGTGTTGCCGCGCCGCTCCTGCATCTTGTCGAGCAGCGGCTTGAGGACCTCCCGGAACCCGGCGACGTTCGCCCGGACCCAGCCGGGGCGGTCGACGACCAGGATCGGGGTGTCGTGGATGTCGTCCGTACCCATCCGGGTGAAACCCCGGACGTGTTGCTCCGAGGCCTTCGCATGCCGGCGCAGCTCCGCGACGACGGCCCGGGCCTCGTCGCGGCTCACCTCGGGGCCCGGCCGCACAAGTCGGGTCGCGGTCGCCACCGCGAGATTCCAGTCGACCATCTCGGCACCACCGATGCTCGTCATGCGTCAACCGTACGTGAGCGCTGCCGCTTGGGGCAGGCTGCGAGGTCGGTCAGGTGAACGTCTGTTGCGAGGGCGCCCGGTGTTGTCGGCTGTGCCCACCCCCCCCCACTCTCGGCTTCGCTCGAGCGGGGGGACCCCCATCGCCTTGCGGAACGCCTGCCCACAGCGGTGCATGCGGTAGCGGTGGCCGCAGTCCGCCAAGCAGGCCGTCGTCAGCTGCAGCCGCAGGCCGCCAACGCCGTTGCCGTGTGGTCCAGGGCTGCCTGGGCCTCCAGGGCGTTTGTCGTGTTGGAGGCCAGGAAGGCGAAGGCCAGGAGTTGGCCGTCCTTGTCCACGACCGTGCCCGCGAGGGTGTTGACGCCCGTCAGGGTGCCCGTCTTGGCGCGTACGACGCCTGCCGCGCCCGTCGCGTCCGTGTAGCGGGTCGTCAGGGTGCCCGTGAAACCGGCGATGGGGAGGCCGGTGAGGACCGGGCGGAGTTCGGGGTGGGTGGGGTCGCCGGCCTTGACCAGGAGGGCGGTCAGGAGGTCGGCGGTGAGGCGGTCGTCGCGGTCGAGGCCGCTGCCGTCGTTGAACGCGGCGCCCTTGACCGGGAGTTGGAGCTTCGTCAGCTGGGCGTCGATCGCCGCGGCGCCGCCGTCGAAGTCGGCCCGCTTGCCCGTCGCTACGGCGGTCTGGCGGGCCAGGGCCTCCGCGATGTCGTTGTCACTGTTGGTCAGCATCCGCTCGACGAGGTCGGAGAGCGGCGGCGAGGAGACCGTGGCCAGGGTGTCGGCGCGGCCGGTCGCCTTGGAGGGGCCCGGGGACGTCGTCTTGATGCCCTGCTCCTGGAGGAAGCCCGCGAACTTCTTGGCCGCGTCCGCCGCCGGGTCCGTCACCCGCAGCACCGGGCCGCTGGACGAGTCGTCGGTACGGCCCTCGTCGGCGGACAGGGCGCTGACCGGGGCGAGGTTCTCGTTGACCCCGATCGAGTGGAGTTCGGCACCGGAGTACAGGGTCGTGTCGTAGGAGAGCGTCACCTCGCGCATGCCGCGCTTCTTCAGGGCCACCGCCGTGCTGTCGGCGAGGGTGCGCAGGCTGGCCCAGCCCTCGGCGTCCTGGTGGGCCGTCAGGGTGGGGTCACCGCCGCCGACCAGGACGAGTTCCTTGGTGTCGGGCTCCAGGGCGGCGCGGGTGGTGAGGCGGTGGTCGGCGCCCAGGGCGGAGAGGGCGGCCACCGCTGTGGCGATCTTCGTCGTGGAGGCCGGGGTCAGCGCGTCCTCGGCGCCGACGCCGTAGAGACGCTTGCCGGTCGAGACGTCGACCACGGTGGCCGTGTGGCGGGTGCCGAGCGCCGCGTTGCCCAGGAGGGGCGTGAGGACGTCCGCGAGGGCCGTGCCGGTCGGGGCCGACTTCACGGTGCTGGCGGCGCCGCCGAGGCCGACGAGGACGGATGCGGCGCTGGGGGCGGGGCGGGGTGCCTTGGCGGACGTATCGGAATTACGGCCGTGATCTACGCCACCTGAACGTTCCTGTGCGGCTGCGTAGTCCCGCTCGGCCGTACGCTGACCCGAGGAGTCCCAGGGACCGGCGGCGGTCACCACACCGGCGGCCAGCGCCATTCCGGCGGTGGCGGCGACGGCGGTGAACTGCCAGGTCCTGTTCGGCCGCGGCAACTTCGCGACCTGCGGTGACACGGATGCGACGAGCCGGGCGACCTTCGGTGACACGGCTTCGGTGAGCCGCGTGACCTGTGGTTTCACGGCTTGGTTGAGCCGTGTGACCTGCGGTTTCACGGACTGTGCGGCCCGCTCGAGACGGGGCCGGACGGCTCGCGCGACCCGCGTCACATGCGGTCTCGCGGCCCGCCAAGGCCTCAGCTCCGGCACGACCACCAGCCCCTTTCGCGATCACACACCTGCGTGAGGGACACTTAACCACCAGAACTATGTGCTGATCATGGAGGAGCCACCGGTGGAGTTCGACGTCACGATCGAGATCCCGAAGGGTTCGCGGAACAAGTACGAGGTGGACCACGAGACCGGTCGGATCCGCTTGGACCGTCGACTCTTCACCTCGACCAGTTACCCGGCCGACTACGGCTTCGTCGAGAACACTCTCGGCGAGGACGGCGACCCGCTCGACGCGTTGGTCATCCTGGAGGAGCCGACTTTCCCCGGCTGCCTCATCAAGTGCCGTGCGATCGGCATGTTCCGGATGACCGACGAGGCCGGCGGCGACGACAAGCTGCTGTGCGTCCCGGCGTCCGACCCGCGTGTGGAGCACCTGCGTGACATCCACCACGTGTCGGAGTTCGACCGCCTGGAGATCCAGCACTTCTTCGAGGTCTACAAGGACCTGGAGCCCGGCAAGTCGGTCGAGGGTGCCAACTGGGTGGGCCGTACGGACGCCGAGGCGGAGATCGAGCGCTCGTACAAGCGACTGAAGGAGCAGGGCGGCCACTGAGCCCCCTGCGACTGACGGGCCGCACGCACACGCGTGCGGCCCGTTTCCATGTCTGTGCGCATACTGAGGATCACCGGAGGTGTCGTACAGGGAGTGCTACGGAGTGACGGAAGCCGAGGACCGCAAACCGCAGTCGGACGAGGCCAGGAGTGCCTTCACAGCTCCGGCAGGCGTCGAGGCGGCGGTCGTGGCCGCAGCCGACGGGGAGTCGTCCACGACGTCAGAGTTCGCCGTTCCGAGCGGGCTCGACGTGACGCCCGCACCGGCCGTCGAGGACTCCGAGGGGTCGGCGTTCAGTCCGCCCAGCCTCTACAGCGCGCGCAAGGCGCCGCCCGCCTTCACGCCGCCGACCGGGATTCCCGTCGTCAGCCTCACCAAGGACGTGCCCTGGCAGGACCGGATGCGCACGATGCTGCGGATGCCGGTGGCCGAGCGGCCCGCGCCGGAGCCGGTGCAGAAGCCGGACGACAGCGGCCCCGCCGTGCCGCGCGTGCTCGATCTGACGCTCCGCATCGGCGAGTTGCTGCTCGCGGGCGGCGAGGGCGCCGAGGACGTCGAGGCGGCGATGTTCGCCGTCTGCCGCTCCTACGGCCTCGACCGCTGCGAGCCGACCGTCACCTTCACCCTGCTGTCGATCTCGTATCAGCCCTCCCTGGTGGACGATCCGGTGACCGCGTCCCGGACCGTACGGCGCCGGGGCACCGACTACACGCGGCTCGCGTCCGTGTTCCGGCTGGTGCAGGACCTCAGCGATCCGGAGACGGCGCTCTCCCTGGAGGACGCCTACCGGCGGCTCGCGGAGATGCGGCGCAACCGGCACCCGTATCCCGGCTGGGTGCTGACCTCCGCCAGCGGGCTGCTCGCGGGTGCCGCCTCCGTGCTCGTCGGCGGTGACGTCATCGTGTTCTTCGCCGCCGCGCTCGGGGCGATGCTCGGGGACCGGCTGGCGTGGCTGTGTGCGGGGCGTGGGCTGCCGGAGTTCTACCAGTTCACGGTCGCCGCGATGCCGCCGGCCGCGATAGGGGTCGCGCTCACCGTCGCCAACGTCGATGTGAAGGCCTCCGCGGTCATCACCGGTGGGTTGTTCGCTCTGCTGCCCGGGCGGGCGCTGGTGGCGGGCGTGCAGGACGGATTGACCGGCTTCTACATCACCGCGGCGGCGCGGCTCCTCGAAGTCATGTACTTCTTCGTCGGCATCGTGGCCGGCGTCCTGATCGTCCTGTACTTCGGCGTGAAGCTCGGCGCGCAGCTCAATCCGGACGTGGCCCTTGGCAACTCCGACCGGCCGTTGTGGCAGATCGGGGCGTCCGTGCTGCTGTCGCTGACCTTTGCCGTCCTGCTCCAGCAGGAACGGTCAACTGTGCTGCTCGTGTCCCTCAACGGGGGTGTCGCCTGGTCTGTGTACGGGGCGATGCACTTCGTCGCGAAGATCTCGCCGGTTGCGTCCACGGCCGTTGCGGCGGGGTTGGTCGGGTTGTTCGGGCAGTTGCTGTCGCGGTATCGGTTCGCGTCGGCGTTGCCCTACACGACTGCGGCGATCGGGCCTCTGTTGCCTGGTTCCGCTACGTATTTCGGGCTGTTGGCGACCGCGCAGAACGAGGTCGACCGGGGGTTGGTGTCGTTGGCCACGGCGGCTTCTCTCGCCATGGCCATCGCCATCGGGGTCAATCTGGGGTCGGAGATCTCGCGGTTGTTCCTGCGGATTCCGGGGGCTTCTGCCGGTGCCCGGCGGGCTGCCAAGCGGACTCGGGGGTTCTGACCTCCGCCCGAGAATTCAGCCCTGGGGATAGCCGCCGTTCTGTGAATACCCCTGTCCCTGGCCCTGGTTGTCGTACGGCGGGTACTGCTGGTTGCCGTACTGGTCGTTCCCGTACGGCTGTTGCTGCTGCGGCTGGTACGTCTGCTCGGGGTACTGCTGCTGTTGGGGCTGGGCGTAGTACTGGTCGTAGCCGTTGTTCTGCTGGGGCTGCTGCTGAGGTTGCTGCTGGGGCTGCTGCTGGGGCTCGTCCACGCGGCGGAGTTGGGTCGTCGAGTCGTCCATGATCACGGGGAACGGCTGGGTCGCGGCCGGGTCGCCGGGCTGCTCCTGGGGCTCCTGGGGGTGCTTCTTGGCCTTGGAGCGGGCGCGGAGGAACTCGATGATGATCGGGACCACCGAGATCAGGACGATCAGGATCAGGATCGCTTCGATGTTCTTGTTGACGAAGCCGATGTTGCCGAGCCAGGAGCCCAGCAGGGTCACGCCCGCGCCCCACAGGACGCCGCCGATGATGTTGAACGTGAGGAACGAGCGGTATTTCATGCCGCTGACGCCGGCGACGATCGGCGTGAACGTGCGCACGATCGGCACGAAGCGGGCCAGGACCAGGGACTTGGGGCCGTACTTCTCGAAGAACTCGTGCGCCTTGACCACGTTCTCCTGTTTGAAGAGGCGTGAGTCCGGGCGATTGAAGAGCGAGGGGCCGACCTTCTTGCCGAAGAGGTAGCCCGCCTGGTCGCCGAGGATCGCGGCGACGCAGATCAGCGCGACGGCCGCCCACAGCGGGAAGTCGAGCGTGCCCGCGGTGATCAGCAGGCCGCAGGTGAAGAGCAGGGAGTCACCCGGCAGGAAGAACCCGATGAGCAGGCCGGACTCCGCGAATACCACGAGCAGAAGGCCCCAGATACCGAACCGGTCGAGCATGGTGTTCGGATCGAGCCAGCTCGGGCCGAGGGCGAGCGTCATCACGGTTCCGGGCTCCTGAGGGGTGGAGGGAGGTGCCAGCGTCCAGGTACAGCCGCACAAAGCTATCAACGCGATGTGTCCGTCCCAGGTTCCACCGGTGACTCCAGGATGCACTGTGCACCCCATAGGACAAAGCTGTGAGCCATGGGTATCGACGAATACGGCGGCGGCCAGGGGCCGCAGGCCGATGTACTGGTCGTGACGACGAACGACATCCCCGGGTACCGGGTCGAGCAGGTGATCGGCGAGGTCTTCGGGCTGACCGTGCGCTCACGGCATCTCGGCAGCCAGATCGGCGCCGGTCTGAAGTCGATGGTCGGCGGTGAGCTCAAGGGGCTCACCAAGACCCTCGTGCAGACCCGCAACCAGGCCATGGAGCGGCTCATCGAGCAGGCACGCGCGCGTGGGGCCAACGGCGTCCTGGCGTTCCGCTTCGACGTGACCGAGGCGGCGGACGTGGGCACCGAGGTGTGCGCCTACGGGACGGCGGTGGTCCTGGCCCGGGAGTAGCGCGTACGCCCGGGCCGGGTCCCTAGGAGGCGTGCCGGGACGCGTTCGCCAGGATCGCGTCCCTGAGGTGCTCGGCCAGGCCCGGGGCCATGGCGTCGTAGAACGCCTTGAAGCGCTCGTCGGAGATGTACATCTCGGCAAGGCAGCCGTGCATCTCGTACGAGCACGGATAGAACCAGCGGTCGATGTGCAGGCGGTGTTCCTCGGCGAGGTCCATCGCCGCGTCGGCGGTGGGGGGGTTCGCCGGTGGTCACCAGGGTGGCGTAGCGCTCGCTCCAGGCGTCGACCTCGGCCTGGAGGCGCTTCCAGTCGGCCTTGGTGTAGCGGGCGGCGCGGCGCTGCGACTCGGCGTAGGACTCGGTGCCGCCCCAGCGTTGTTCGGCCTCTTCGGCGTACTGCTCGGGGTCCTTGTCACCGAAGACCTCGAAGCGTTCCTCGGGGGTGAGGTTGATGCCCATCGTGCGTGCCTCCATGGCGTGCTCCACGGCCTCGGCCATCTTCTGCAGCTTCTCGATCCGGGCGGTCAGCAGGTCGTGCTGGCGGCGCAGATGCGCGCGCGGGTCCGTCTCCGGGTCGTCGAGCAGGGCCGCGACCTCGTCGAGCGGGAAGCCGAGTTCCCGGTAGAACAGGATCTGTTGCAGCCGGTCGAGGTCGGCGTCGTTGTAGCGCCGGTGGCCCGCGTGGCTGCGCTCGCTGGGGGCGAGCAGGCCGATGTCGTCGTAGTGGTGCAGCGTGCGCACGGTGACCCCGGCGAATCGGGCGACCTGTCCTACGGAGTAGCTCACTTCCGCTCCCTTCTTGTGTCCGCGCTCCACGCTGAGGCCTCACGTCACGTGAGGTGCAAGCCCCGTAGGCTTCACTTTTTCAAGATGTTCGGTCCGTTTTGCCCGCTTATGGTGAGCCCGTGGCCCAGGACAGCGCGCAACAGGCACCCGCCGCCCCTACGACCCCGGCGCGCACCCTGCTGCCGTTGATCGTCCCCGCTCTGGTCGTGGGCGTGCTCGCGAGTCTGCTCTTCATCGCGGTGAGCGAGGTGGCCGAACAGCTCCAGCACGTGCTCTGGAAGAACCTGCCCGACGCCCTGGGCATCGGCCGGTACTCGGTCCTCTGGATGCTCGTCATGCTGACGGCCACCGGCATCGTGGTCGGGCTCGTGGTGTGGAAGGTGCCCGGGCACGCCGGTCCCGATCCCGCGACCACTGGACTGGAGGCCGTGGCGCTGCCGCCCCTGGTGCTGCCGGGGCTCGTGCTGGCGACCGCGCTGATGCTCGCGGGCGGGCCGAGTCTCGGGCCGGAGAACCCGATCATCGCCGTGAACGTGGGTCTCGCGCTGTGGGCGGGGCGCAGGCTGGCGCCGCGGGTGCCGGGCGGGGTGTGGGGGGCGCTGGCCGAGTCGGCGACGATCGGCGCGCTGTTCGGGACGCCGGTCGCGGCGGCGCTGCTCATCTCCGAGGCGCTGGCCGCGCGGCAGACCAAGGGCGCCCTGTGGGACAACGTGTTCGCGCCGCTCGCGGCGGCCGGGGCGGGCGCCATGACGACCACCCTGGTGGCCCATCCGACCTTCGACCTGCATCTGCCCGCGTTCGACCGGCCCGGCTGGGGCGATCTGCTGGCGGTCCTGGTGCTGGCGCCGCTGGCCGAGCTGCTCGGGATGACCGTGGTCTACCTCTTCCCGTACGTCCATGGCGCGTTCTCCCGGCTCGGGCACCCCTTGCTGGCGCTTCCGGCCGGTGGGCTCGTGCTGGGCCTGCTGGCGGCGCTGGGCGGCCATCTGACGCTCTTCAAGGGCCTGGACGAGGTCGGGGCGCTGGCGGCCGATCCCGAGGGCTGGTCGGCGGGGCAGTTCGCGACGATGACGGTGGTGAAGCTGGCGGCGCTGCTGGTCGCCGCGTCCTGCGGCTTCCGGGGCGGGCGGATCTTCCCTTCGGTGTTCATCGGCGTCGCCTTCGGCCTGTTCGCCCACGCGGTCGTGCCCGCGGTGGATCCGGCTCTGGGGATCGCCGCGGGTGTCCTGGGCATGCTGCTCGCGATCACCCGGCAGGGGTGGGTGAGCCTGTTCACGGCCGCGATCCTGGTGGCCTCGCCGGCGATCCTCGCCCTGCTGTGCATCGGCTCGCTGCCGGCCTGGCTGCTGGTGACCGGGAGGCCGCAGATGCAGTTGCGCGCGGACGGAACTCCGGTTCGCTAGTACCCGTTGGTTCTTTTGATCCTTATCGGAGGCACGCCATGCCGTTGCACCAAGGTCCCGACCAGCCCGCCGAGCGCCCCATGTCCGTGAACCCCTTCTACGGGGAGGCCAATCCGGTCGGCGGCATGACCGAGGCCCCGCCCAAGCACCGGCTCCCGGACGCGCCGTTGCCCCCGATGACGGCGGCCCAGCTCGTGCACGACGAGCTGATGCTGGACGGCAACTCCCGCCTGAACCTGGCGACGTTCGTCACCACCTGGATGGAGCCGGAAGCCGGCGTCCTGATGGCGGAGTGCCGGGACAAGAACATGATCGACAAGGACGAGTACCCGCGCACCGCAGAGCTGGAGAAGCGCTGCGTGGCGATGCTCGCCGACCTGTGGAACGCGCCGGATCCCTCAGCGGCGGTGGGCTGTTCGACGACCGGTTCCAGCGAGGCCTGCATGCTCGCCGGGATGGCCCTGAAGCGCCGCTGGACACAGCGCAACAAGGACCGCTATCCGGCCGCCCGCCCGAACCTGGTGATGGGGGTCAACGTCCAGGTCTGCTGGGACAAGTTCTGCAACTTCTGGGAGGTCGAGGCACGCCAAGTCCCCATGGAGGGCGACCGGTTCCACCTCGACCCGCAGGCCGCAGCCGAGCTGTGCGACGAGAACACGATCGGCGTCGTCGGCATCCTCGGCTCCACCTTCGACGGTTCCTACGAGCCGATCGCCGACCTCTGCGCCGCCCTCGACGCACTCCAGGAGCGCACCGGCCTCGACATCCCGGTCCACGTGGACGGCGCGTCCGGCGCCATGGTCGCGCCCTTCCTGGACCCGGACCTGGTCTGGGACTTCCGCCTCCCGCGCGTGGCCTCGATCAACACCTCGGGGCACAAGTACGGCCTGGTCTACCCGGGCGTCGGCTGGGCCCTGTGGCGCGACAAGGAGGCCCTCCCCGAGGAACTCGTCTTCCGGGTCAACTACTTGGGCGGCGACATGCCCACCTTCGCCCTCAACTTCTCCCGCCCCGGCGCCCAAGTAGTAGCCCAGTACTACACATTCCTACGCCTGGGCCGCGAGGGCTACCGCGCCGTACAACAGTCCACCCGGGACGTAGCCCAAGGCCTGGCGCAACGCATCGAGGCCCTCGGCGACTTCAAACTCCTCACCCGGGGCGACGAGTTGCCGGTCTTCGCCTTCACCACCGCCCCCGGTGTCGAGAACTACGACGTGTTCGACGTCTCCCGCCGCCTGCGCGAACACGGCTGGCTGGTCCCGGCGTACACCTTCCCGGCGAACCGCGAGGACCTCTCGGTCCTCCGGATCGTATGCCGCAACGGCTTCTCGGCAGACCTGGCGGAACTGTTCCTGGACGACCTGACCCGCCTCCTCCCCGAGCTGCGCCGCCAGCCCCACCCGTTCACCCGCGACAAGGGAGCGGCGACAGGCTTCCACCACTGATCCACGAGGGCGCAGGGGCCGTACCGCTCACCGCTCGGGCGACACGGCCCGCCACCCGCGTACGGCGCGAAGGTGACGCGTCGGGGGGTGTCCGCCCGCAGCGGTTGGCGCGTCAACACGGGTGAGTTGGTGAGCGACCGATTCCGCGCCAATCCGAGGACGGATACCCCCCGGCGCGGCGCCGCCCCCCAACGACGCCCCGGCGAACCACCACGCACCCGCACCCAGACACAAAGCCGCACCCCCACAACCCAGGGGCGCGAGGAACTGCGCGACCAGCCCCAGACAACCCGCACCCGACGACTCAGCCCCCAAGCCCCCGAAACCGCCGTACCGCCAGCGGAAAGAACACAACCAGCAAGCCCAACGGCCAGACCACAGCGGCCCAGACGTGCCCCGACTCACCCCCGGGCCCACCAAAAAGCTCGCGTACGGCAGTCGCGGTCTGAGACATCGGGTTCCACTGAACGACCGCGCCCAGCCAGTCGGGCATCGCAGCCGGGGTAGCCAGCGCGTTGGACAGAAACCCGACCGGCCACACCAGAATCTGCACGGCCTGCACCATCTCGGGCCGCCCCGCCACCAGCGCCAGATGGATACCGACCCAGAGCATGGCGAACCGGAAAAGAAGCAACAGCCCCACAGCGCCCAGGAATTGCCCGGGCCCGGCATGCGGCCGCCAGCCGAGCCCGAGTCCGACGACGATCAGCACGACCAGCCCGATCGCCGACTGCAGCATGTCGGCGGCCGAACGCCCCACCAGGACCGCCCCGTCGGCCATCGGCATCGACCGGAAGCGGTCGATCACACCCTTGTTGAGGTCCTGCGTGACGGCGAGCATCGTGCCCTCCAGGCCGAAGGCCATGGTCAGCGCGAGCATCCCGGGGACCAGGTAGTCGACGTAGGCACCCTCGACCGCACGGCCACCGCCGATCAGATAGCCGAACATCAGCAGCAGCATCACCGGAAAGACCAGACTCACCACGACCTGCACGGGCTGCCGTGCCCAGTGGGCGAGTTCGCGCCGGGTCATGGTCCAGGAATCGGTCAGGGCGTAGACACTCACACGGCCTCCTTCACGTTGGTACGGTCGTCCGCGCCCGTACCGTCACCGTGTCCCGTCAGGTGCAGGAACACCTCGTCCAGGGTCGGGCGGCGCAGCGCCACGTCCTCGGCGTCGATCCCGGCCTCTTCCAGGGCCCGTACGACTCCGGAGAGCGCCGTCATCCGGTCGGCGACCGGGGCGCTGAGCAGCCGGCGGTAGGCGTCGACCCGGACGTCGGCAGCAGGCAACGGCAACAGAGCGACAGCGGCCCCCAGTTGACCCGCGTCACGCAGGACGACGTCGATACGGTCGCCGCCCGTGCGGGACTTCAGCCCGTCCGGGGTGCCGTCGGCGATGACCCGGCCCTGGTCGACGACCGAGATGCGGTGGGCGAGCTGGTCGGCCTCCTCCAGGTACTGGGTGGTGAGCAGGACCGTCGTACCGCCGCCGACCAGGGAGCGGACCGCCGACCACACCTCGGCGCGGCCACGCGGATCGAGGCCGGTCGTCGGCTCGTCCAGGAAGAGGATCTCCGGTGCGGTGACCAGCGAGGCGGCGAGGTCCAGGCGGCGGCGCATGCCTCCGCTGTAGGCGCGGACGGGCTTGCGGCCGGTGTCGGCGAGGTCGAAGCGGTCCAGGAGTTCGTCGGCGCGCACGCGCGCGTGGCGGGCGCCGAGGTGGTGGAGGCGGCCGAACATCTCCAGGTTCTGCCGGCCGCCCAACTCCTCGTCGAGCGCCGCGTGCTGGCCGAGCAGGCCGATACGGAAGCGGACCGCGCGGGCCTCGGTCAGCACGTCGTGCCCGGCGACCTCGACGCGGCCGGAGTCGGGTCGCAGCAGGGTGGACAGGATGCGGACGAGCGTGGTCTTGCCCGCACCGTTGGGCCCGAGCACACCGTGCACGGTGCCGCGCGCGACATGGAGGTCGAGCCCGTCCAGTGCCTTCTTGACCCCCTTGATGCCCTCAACTCCCTTGGCACCCTTGGAGTTCTTGGCCTTCTTGTCGCCGTATGTCTTGTGTGCGTCCTCGACGGTGATCGCCGTGTCAGCCACTGAGCACCCCTTCGCTAGTCAAACTTGACTACGCGCTCGAAAGTAACGCCGTGAGGCTCGTTAGTAAAACTTGATTAGCTGGCGTCCCCGGGGTGCCGCTCCCCCGTCGCGTACGGATTCTCCTCACCGTCAGTGAGGATGCCGACGAACGGTTCGCCCTCCCCCGCGAAGGTGTACGCCCCGCCCTCGATGCGCTCGATCAGCCCCTGGGTCCACGCGGCCTCGGCGTCGGCCGTGTGGATCCAGAGGTTCATGATCTCGCCGATGTGGCCCAGCTGTTCGGGGCCGTCCTCGGGGATGTAGTGCTCGGTGACCGAGGCCCGCCACTGGGCGATGCCCCGGGTGCGCTCCTTCAGCAGCGCCACCGCCTCCGCCCTCGGCAGGTCGACGACGAAGCCGATGGCGGCGGACTTGACGTCCATCTGCTGGTCGTAGGACGTCAGCGCCTCGCGCAGCAGCCGGAAGTACTCCTCGTTGCCCCAGTCGGTGATCTCGTACTCCGTGCGCGGCGGGCCCCCGACAGTGGACGGCGCGACCTCATGGGCGTGCAGCAGGCCCTGCTTGGCCAGCTGCTTGAGGGCGTGGTAGATCGAGCCGGGCTTGGCGTTGGACCACTCGTGCGCGCCCCAGTATTCGAGGTCGTTGCGCACCTGGTAGCCGTGGGCCCGCCCGTGCTGGCGCACCGCGCCGAGCACGAGGAGACGGATCGCTGACATGGGGCCAGCGTAGGACCCGGCAGGTCAGCCCCAGGTCGTGCCCCGCTCCTTCGCGACCAGTTCGAAGGCGGTGGCGCCGTCGAGGGACTCGCGGATGATGTCGGCGTGGCCGGCGTGCCGGGCGGTCTCGCGGATCAGGTGCAGGCAGAGCCAGCGCATGGAGACACTGCCCTCCGGCGGGAACCAGGGGTCGTTCGGGAGCGGGAAGGTGTCGTCGAGACTCGGCACCGAGCGGACGTAGGCCTCGGTCTCGGCGGCGACCTTCTCCCAGTACGCGAGCTGCGACTCGACGGTCTCACCGTCGACCAGCTGGAACGTCTCGTGCCAGTTGGTCTGGTCCCGCTGGACGGCCGGCGGCTCCTGCTTCGCCCGGGCGATCCAGCTCTGCTCGACCTCGGCGGCGTGCTTGAGCAGCCCGGAGAGGGAGAGTTCGCTCGCGCTGGGCTTGCTCGCGGCCTGCTCCTCGGTCAGCCCGAGCAGCGCCCTGCGGATACCACCCCGCTGCTCCTCGATGAACGCGAGCAGCGCCCCGCGCTCATCGCCCTGCGTCTCTGCGGGTACGTGCGTGACCATGGCCTTCGCCTTTCGTCGGCGCCGGCAGGGGAGCCTGTCCCCCTGCCCGACATCAACGAAGCTACGGGCCATTGAGGTCAGGTTCTGTCCTCAACGGCCCGGCTCACGGAGACGTACTCAGGAAAGTGGAATCAGAACGGGAACCCGCTCCGGCCGTGCTGCACCGAGATCCACTTCAGGCTGGTGAACGCGTCGAGCATCGTGTCGCCGTTGAGGCGGCCCAGGCCCGAGGCCTTCTCGCCGCCGAAGGGGACGATCGGCTCGTCGTGGACGGTGCCGTCGTTGACGTGGAACATGCCCGTGTCGATCTGCTTGGCGAAGTTCACGCCGCGCTCGATGTCGGCCGTGTGGACGGCGCCGCTCAGGCCGTACGGCGTGTCGTTGACGATGCTCACGGCCTCCTCCTCGCCGTCGAACGGGATGAGGAAGGCGACCGGGCCGAAGACCTCCTGGCGGAGCAGGTCCGAGCCGGCGGGGAGGTCGGTGAGGACCGAGGGCGCGACCAGGTTGTCGGTGGTCGTGCCGTGGACCAGTGCCGTCGCACCTTCCGCGATCGCCTGCTCGACGACACCCGAAAGGGCGTCCGCCTGCGAGGAGTTGATGACCGGGCCGATGACCGTCTGCGGGTCGCGCGGGTCGCCGACCTTGAGGGACTTGACCTTGGCGACGAACTTCTCGGTGAACTCGTCCCGGATCGACCGGTCGACCAGCACCCGGTTCGCGGCCATGCAGACCTGGCCCTGGTGGACGTAGCGGCTGAAGACCGCCGCGTCGACCGCGTAGTCGATGTCGGCGTCGTCGAGGACCACGATCGCGCTGTTGCCGCCGAGTTCGAGCACCGTGCGCTTGAACTGCCCGGCGCAGACGGTCGCGACGTGGCGGCCGACCTTGTCGGAGCCGGTGAAGGAGATGACCTTCGGGATCGGGTGCTCGATGAAGGCGTCGCCGATCTCCGCGATGTCCGTGATGACGACGTTGAGGAGGCCGCCCGGCAGGCCCGCGTCCTCGAAGATCTTCGCGACCAGGGAGCCGCCGACGATCGGGGTGTTCTGGTGCGGCTTGAGGACCACTCCGTTGCCCAACGCCAGTGCGGGGGCTACCGACTTGAGGGACAGCAGGAACGGGAAGTTGAAGGGGCTGATCACGCCGACCACGCCCACCGGGACGCTGTAGACGCGGTTCTCCTTGCCGTCGACCGGCGAGGGGATGATCTTGCCCTGGGGGCGCAGCGCCAGGTGGATCGCCTCGCGCAGGAACTCCTTGGCGAGGTGCAGTTCGAAGCCGGCCTTCAGGTGCGTGCCGCCGAGTTCGGCGATGATCACCTCGGCTATCTCCTGCTCGCGGTCCTCGATGAGCCGCAGGGCCTTCTCGAACACGGCACGGCGGGCGTAGGGGTTGGTCGCGCCCCACGTCTTCTGGGCGCGGGCGGCCGCCTGGTACGCCTCGTCGACCTCGTCGACCGTGGCTATGGTGATCGACGCGAGCTTCTCGCCGTCGTACGGGTTGAAGTCGATGATGTCCCAGGAGCCGGTGCCCGGGCGCCACTCACCGTCGATGTACTGCTGAGCCAGGTCGGTGAAGTAGGACGACATGTGATCCCTCAATCGCTAGCAGACACGATCAACAGCAGACACGATCATCACGGTCTGATCACACGTCATCGTACTTGTGTTTCAAGAGAGTTGGAGCAGCCCCCGAAGAAGATCCCGGCTCTCGTCCGGGCCCGGGCTGTCCTGCTGGAGCTCCTTCAGCGCCTTCTCGTACTGGGCCACGTCCTCGGACTTGTCCAAGTAGAGCGCGCTGGTGAGCTGTTCGAGGTAGACGACGTCCGAGAGGTCGGACTCGGGGAACGACAGGATCGTGAAGGCGCCGGACTCGCCGGCGTGACCGCCGAAGCCGAACGGCATGACCTGCAGCCGGACGTTGGAGTGCTCGGAGACCTCGATCAGATGCTGCAACTGACCGCGCATCACCTCGCGGTCGCCGTACGGGCGGCGCAGGGCGGCCTCGTCCAGGACGATGTGGAAGTCCGGCGCGTTCTCGTTCACCAGGTACTTCTGCCGCTCCAGGCGCAGCGCCACACGCCGTTCCACGTCGGCCTCGCTCGCACCCTTCATGCCGCGCCGGACGACCGCGCGGGCGTAGGCCTCGGTCTGCAGCAGTCCGTGCACGAACTGCACCTCGTAGACGCGGATGAGGGAGGCCGCGCCCTCCAGGCCCACATAGGTGGGGAACCAACTGGGCAGGACGTCCGAGTAACTGTGCCACCAGCCCGCTACGTTGGCTTCCTTCGCGAGGGAGAGGAGTGAGATGCGCTCCGCCTCGTCCGTGATGCCGTACAGCGTCAACAGGTCCTCTACGTCCCGGGTCTTGAAGCTCACTCGCCCCAGCTCCATGCGACTGATCTTGGATTCGGAAGCGCGGATCGAGTACCCCGCGGCCTCCCGGGTGATCCCGCGTGCTTCCCGCAGTCGCCTGAGTTGCGAGCCGAGCAGCATCCGCCGCACCACCGATCCGGGCTCTCCCGCGCTCACGTTCGCCAGCCTCCCCAACCGTCTTCAGGGGCCGCAGTCTGCCACTAAAACACTTCGAGCAGTACTCGTTCGATTACAGAAATGGAAAGAAGAGACGCCGGTTCACAGGAAGTCGTCAGGAAAACGTCAGGAAGAAGCAAGGCCGGAGGGCGAGAACGGCGTGAAGTTGGCGGAAAAAATGGCCAACAAGCGGTACGGGAGGGTCCAATTCGGTCAGCTGCACGTGCATCTGCCCTTGCATCTGCTGTACGCATCCGAAACCATGGTCTCGCGCCACCGCTGCATCGCAACGACCGCGAATTCCGGGAGTGCCTCGCATGGGGACGAATGGATCGACCATGCTCGAGCCGTTACGGCAGGGCCTTCCGCCGCTGGACCCCTCGGCCGTGTCCAGCGCCGCGTCGTGCGCTCTGGCCGCCCGCTACGAAGCGGTGCGCGAGGCACGGCAGTTCACCCGCCGCACGCTCGACCAGTGGGACATAGGCGACCGCTTCGACGACGTCTGCCTGGTCGTCTCCGAACTGGTCACCAACGCGCTGCGGCACGCCCTGCCGGCCAACACCCCCCGCGTCCCGGAGCAGAACCCGCCCGTGCGGCTGCATCTGATGCGCTGGACCGAGCGGCTCGTGTGCGCGGTGCGCGACCCCAGTCACGACAGTCCCGTCGCCCGCGAGTCGGAGGACTTCTCGGCGGAGTCGGGCCGCGGCCTGTTCCTCGTCGACTCGTTCAGCGACGGCTGGGGCTGGCACCCGCTGGCGGGCACGCTCAGCGGCAAGGTGGTCTGGGCGCTGTTCCGACTGCAGGACGAGGCGGCGCAGCACAACGCGTGAGGAACCGCGGTCTTTTTTGGGGCCGCGGTTCTACGCGCGTTGCCGCCGTCTTCGCAGGTCGGCCCGCTACCCCGCTATCAGGTGGTCGAACTCGCCGTCCTTGATGCCCAGGAGCATCGCCTCGATCTCGGCGCGGGTGTAGACGAGCGCCGGACCGTCGGGGAAGCGCGAGTTGCGCACCGCGACGTCTCCGCCGGGCAGCCGCGCGAACTCCACGCAGGATCCTTGAGAGTTGCTGTGCCGGCTCTTCTGCCAGGCCACTCCGTCCAGCTGCTCGGCAGCCATGCCGTTGTACACGTCGTACCCCAAGTACACGCTGTCAACGCGGTGGTCCACAGGTCGCTCCCGGTTGTGCACTGGCTGGTGTGGCCATTGATGCAGTGGTCAACTGTTCCGGATCATAGCCCTGTTCATGTGCAGATGCATGGGCAGATGCACGTGCACGGGGGGTGGTCCTCCGGTTACAGCTTTGACGACTGCTTTACCGATGCCGTTCCAGCGTCTGCCCCGGTCTTTGCAGGACATGTACTTCCTCACAGGACATGCACCAGTGAAGACGCGTACCGGGGCGCTCGTGTTCCGTGGGCGAGCGGCTATCGGGTCGAGTACGGCAACAATGCCATCTCCCGGGCGTTCTTGATCGCAGCCGCCAACTGCCGCTGCTGCTGGGCGGATACGCCCGTGACCCGGCGGCCGCGGATCCTGCCGCGGTCGGAGACGAACCTCCGCAGCAGGTCGGTGTCCTTGTAGTCGATGTACGTCACTCCGGCCGCATCCAGCGGATTACCGCGGGACTTGGTCGGCCTGCGCTCGGGCTTGCGGGCCACGGTCAGGTCTCCAGGAAGGCGTCGAAGGCGGACGGGAGCCGTTTCCAGGCGGCGCGTCCGGCGGCGTACTCGGTGTCGGTCAACAGGCAGGACTCCAGGAGCAGTTCGAGTCCGTCGCGGTCGAGGCCGGGGGACGTGAAGACGAGGTGCTGGCAGCAGTCGCCGTGCTCCGGGTGCCAGTCGAGCGCGGCGGCGGCCCGGCGTACCGGCGGCACCAACTCCCAGGCCGCGTCGGGCAATGAGGCAAGCCACGGGCCAGCGCTCTCCACGCACAGGGCACCGCCGGCCGCGTCCCAGTGGAGCAACGAGTCGGGCTTGTCGGCGAGCCAGAACCGCCCCCGGCTGCGGGCCGCGGCGCAGGTCAGGTCCTCCAGCGCCGCGTACAACCGCTCCGAGTGGAAGGGCCTGCACCGGTGCCAGACGAGGGTGGTCACCCCGTACGCGTCGGCATCGACGGGGAGGAGGGCGCAGGCGGGGTGCTGGGCGGCGGCAGCGGCTTCCACGTCGAAACCGGCGAGGGCGGCACGCGCCAGGTCACCGTGCCCGGGCCGGACGGAGCCAGCCAAGTCACCCTGTGCAATCGGTACTTGGCGGGCCATGGGGTGCAACTGGCCCAGCAGCTCGCGGTCTTCGTCGTCGGCCTCCTCCGAATCCAGAACGGCGAGGACCGGGGCGTACTCCAACTGCCGGGCGAAGGTGTCCGCGACGGTCCGCCGGTCCGTGGCCGCCGCCGCGAGGCCGGTCGCGGCGAGGTCGTCGCCGTTGCCGAGGTACGGCAGGAGCAGGGCCGGGTCCACGGCCGTGATGACGCCGGTGACCGTGAGGCCGCCGGACGTGATCACCTCGGCCATCGCCTTGGGTTCAACGGAGTCCCACAACTCGACGACGGCGAGCCGGACTTGACCGGCCGCGGCGAGCCGGCGCAGTTCCGGGACCAGGTCCTCCCGCAGCGCGCAGCACGCGCAGTCGTCGACGAGGGGGGTCTCACCGGCGGAGAGGATGCCGTCGGCGTCCCTGATCGTGCGAACGACCGTGCCGGCAGCGGCCGTAGCGAGGTCGTGGTGGAGTACGACGCTGCCGGGGACGTCGGACAGGAGGCGGGCGACGGTCGCTCTGCGGGCGTCGGCGTGCAGGCCGGCGACGATCGCGACGGAGAGGTCGGGCACCGTCAGGCCTGCTTCCCGTACCGGCGCTCGAAGCGCTCCACGCGGCCGGCCGTGTCCAGGACGCGGGCCGTGCCGGTGTAGAAGGGGTGGCTGACGTTCGAGGTCTCGACGTCGACGACGGGGTAGGTGTGGCCGTCCTCCCACTCGATCGTCTTCGCACTCGTCATCGTCGAGCGGGTGAGGAAGGCGTGGTCGGCGGCGCGGTCCCGGAAGACGACGGGGCCGTAGGGCGGGTGGGTGTTCTCGCGCATCGCGGTCAGCGCTCCTCTCGGAAGTCGACGTGGCGGCCGGCGGCCGGGTCGTACTTGCGCAGGGTCAGGCGGTCGGGGTCGTTGCGGCGGTTCTTGCGGGTCACGTAGGTGTAGCCGGTGCCGGCGGTGGACCGGAGCTTGATGACCGGGCGGAGTTCGTTGCGAGCCATGCCTGATACCTTACTGAAAATGAATTCCATTAGCAGCACTGGCTACGGCCCCGATCGAGGAGAGGTACGTCACTCGTGTCCGCCCACTGCATGCTGACCGGCGCCCGGCCCGGTTTCGGCAACCGCATCTCCCACTCCCACCGGCGCACGTCGCGCCGCTTCGACCCGAACATCCAGTCCAAGCGCTACTGGCTGCCCGGCGAGGGCCGGTACGTACGGCTGCGGCTGAGCGTGAAGGGGATCAAGACCGTCGACGCGATCGGCGTCGAGGCGGCCGTGGCCAGGATTCGCGAGCGCGGGGTGAGGATCTGATGGCGAAGAAGAGCAAGATCGCGGCCAACGAACGGCGGCGGGAGGTCGTCGCGCGGTACGCGGCGCGGCGGGCCGAGTTGAAGGAGATCGTCCGGCGGCCCGGTTCGACGGAGGCCGAACGAGCCGCCGCCCAGCGGGAGTTGCGGAGCCAGCCACGCGACGCGAGCGCCACCCGCGTTCGCAACCGCGACCAGGTCGACGGGCGGCCCCGCGGCTACTTCCGTGCCTTCGGGCTGTCCCGGGTGAACCTGCGCGGGCAGGCTCACAGCGGATACCTACCCGGCGTCCGCAAGTCCTCCTGGTAACCACTGGTAGCTTGCTGCGGTCGTTCCGGCCGAGGTCGAGGCCAAGGTCGAGGTTGAGGTTGAGATCGAGGCCAAGGCCAAGGTCAAGGCCG
The DNA here is from genome assembly GCF_042721125.1 of Streptomyces sp. NPDC058469. Taxonomy (NCBI): domain Bacteria; kingdom Bacillati; phylum Actinomycetota; class Actinomycetes; order Kitasatosporales; family Streptomycetaceae; genus Streptomyces; species Streptomyces sp. NPDC058469. Next base: position 94,438 of record NZ_JBHXME010000009.1, on the reverse strand, counting down.
ATCGGGCGGCCGTCCGCGTCCGGCTACAGCTTGGGAGCTACCAGTGACTACGGCGAATTCGACGGTGTCGGGGGTTTCGACGGTGTCAGGGGCTTCGGCGGTGTCGGCGAGACCTGCGGTGTCGAGGGTGCCGAGGGTGCCGAGGGTTTCGGCGGTACGGGTCGTGGCCGTTGCCGCCGGTCTGGCGGGGGCGCTCGCATTGACCGCGTGCAGCGGCGGGGATTCCAAGGACGACTCCTCGTCCACGCCGAGTGCATCTGCGACGGGTACGGGTACGGGTACGGCATCCGCGGACTCCGGGGGTGCCAGCAGCAGTCCGTCGGCCGCGTCGGACGGGCTGCAGGGGAGTTGGCTCGCGACGACGGACGGCAAGGCGGTGGCGCTAGTGGTCACCGGCAAGCAGGCCGCGCTGTTCAGCACCGGCGGGAGCGTGTGCAGCGGGACCGCCGGTGAGGAGGCGGGCATGCAGATGATCCACCTCAAGTGCACGGACGGCAGCAAGACCCGGGCGACCGGAATGGTCGACTCCGTCAGCAAATCGGGTCTCGCGGTCACCTGGTCGGGGAGTCTCGGCAAGGAGACGTATACGCGCTCGGAGGGCGGGCAGTTGCCGTCGGGGTTGCCTACGGCGAGCTTGGGGTCGTAGGCGGGGGGGTAGGTCTGGGGTACGCCTGGGGTAGTTCCCGGGGCGTACGGCTTGGGCGTGCGTGGGCCTGGGGTGTCTCTGGGGGCGAGCGTCTTGGGTTGTAGACCTGGCGTGGCTCTGGGGGCGGGTGCCTTGAGTCGTAGACCTGGCGTAGCTCTTGGGGCGTAGATCTGTCGTGGCCCTGGGGTTGTAGGCCTTGAGGCGAGGACCTGGCGCAGCCCCGGAGTCGTAGACCTGCCATGGCTCTGGGGCTGCAGGCCTTGGAGTGGGGGCCTGGCGTGGCTCCTGGGGCGTAGGCCTGTCAGCGGAGTGGGGTTCGGTGCGGGATGATCCCCTCATGCGCACCATTCCCCTCGCCGTCGCCGCACTCGCGTCGGCTCTGCTTCTGACCGCCTGCGACAGTGGCAGCGGCGGTGGTTCCTCCGACAGCAAGAACGGGTCGGCCTGCTCCTTCGACGGGGTCGCCGTCCAGGTCGGTCCGGCCAGTACCGCTCCGGCCGCCGGTGACACGGGCGAGGTGCCCGTCTCGCTCACCAATCAGAGCAAGCCGTGCGACCTGAACGGTTTCCCGGGTGCCACGCTGGAGAGCGGCGGCACCAAGGTCGTCCTCTCCACGCAGAAGGGCGCCAAGGCACAGAAGCTGAAGCTCGCCAAGGGCGACGCGGCGTCCTTCACCGTCACCTACGTGCGCGGCAAGGCGGGCGACAAGCTGAGCCTGGCCGCGACGAAACTGGTCATCACCCTGCCGGGCCGCAGCGACAGCGCGAGCTACAAGTGGTCGTACGGCCCCGTCCAGGGCAAGAGCGACGCGAGCGACTCGGATGCCTCGGTGAGCGCCTTCACGCAGGCCGGCGACTGACACCCCTCAGGATCCCCCGGCTCCCGTTCGGGCTCCCCTTCAGTCCAGCCGCGGTCGGGCCCTGACCTGGGCCCGGTCCGCCGCCTCGGCGCCCTCCGTCCAGCCCGCCTCGTCGGTGACGCCGCGCAGGCGGGTCGTGGTCGTCTCCGGGAACATCGCGTCGACGCGGTCGGTGACGGCGACCTCGCGGGTGGCGAGCACCGGGAGCAGGTCGTCAGTTACCTGCGTCTCGGCGGCCTCCGCCAGCCGGGTCCCGATGCGGTGGGCGTAGGCCGCGAGGAAGGACTGCCGGAAGGTCTTGGTCCGCCGACGGCCACCCGCGCGCTGGGCCGCCTCCGCCCGCGTCATCGCGGTCGTGGCCTGCACGAGGAGCGAGGTGTAGAGCAGCTCGACCACCTCCAGATCGCCCTCGAAACCGACGACGGTCGAGAAACCGAAGGCCTCGTTCCATACGGCCCGGCAGTGGTTCGCCCCGGCGACCGCGTCCAGCAGTACCGCCTTCGCCTGCTCGTACGGCGCCTCGACCCCGATCCGGCACGCGCCGGGCGCGTCCTTCGCCGGGGCCTGCGCGTCGAGCAGCGCCTCGTCGATACTGTGCCGCGCCATCAACTCCTGCGCCTTGGCACTCAGCGCCTCCGCCTCCTCCGGGAACCCGGTCGCCTCCGCCTTCGCGAGCAGCGCGCGGATGCGGGTGAGCATGCGGGACGCGGGCCGACGGTTCTCGTGCCGTTTCGGTTCGTGTCCGTCGTCCAGAGGTTCGAGGCTCGGGAGCCGCAGCAGCAGCCGGTACAGCTCCAGCACAGTGGTGGCGTGCGTGAAACGGTCGGTGCGGGACGGTTCTTCGGCGGTCAGCTCGTCGAGCTGGGCCGTCCAACGGGGGCCGCGCGCCCGGTCGTCCGGTGCCTGCGCACGGATCAGCGCCGAGACAAGCCGTACATGTACGTCGTCCAACTCCCGCCGAACCAGCCGTACGACGTCTGCGGGCTGCCAGCCGCGCCGCCATGCCGCCGCTACGAACTCCCGGCCCCGGCGGGCGAGTTCGGGGTCCGCGGCGGGGTCGGCGGCGAGGATCGAGGCGCCCGCGTCGAGGGCGTCGTGGGTGTCGCTGTAGAGGGCGGCCTCGAAGGCGCGCTCGACGGTGGTGGTCTTGCTGCTCACGCCTTGATCGTGTCATGGGGTGGTGGGGGGAGGGGGTGGGGAGAGGGGGTGGGGAGAGGGGGCAGGTGGATCTGGGGGTCGGTGGCGGGGGGCGCGGGGGTTACGTGTGTGGGCAGGGAGGTCGACGTTGTTGTGGGGTGGGCGTGGGGTGGGCGTGGGGTGGGCGTGGGGTGGGGTGGGCGTGGCTGAAGCGGGTGGGGCGGGTGGGGCTGGCGGAGCGGTCAGGTGCCGTCCGTCGCGGTTGTGGGGCGGGCAGCAGTAGCGGATGGCGCTCGTGCGGGTGTTGATCACGCGCTCGGCTGTGCCGTTCGGGGACGGGTCGGCAGGCGGCGCTGGACTCGACCGCTAGCCGTCAAGTGCTCATGCCGCTAGGGAAGTTAGCGGCCCGGGAGGGCTGGACGGGCGTCTTCGTCACGCACGATCCGGTGGCCTCGTCGTACGCCTATCGGGTCGTCTCCCTCGTCGGCGGACGGGTGAGCGGGAAGTTGTGCGCGCCGTTCGCGGCTGAGGTGGTGGCGCGCCTGACGGGCATGGCGGGAGTGCCGTGCTGATCCTGTCTTCGTTGCGCACGTGTTGGGGCTCACCGTTCGGTTCCTTCGTCGCTGTGGCGCTCGGGGTTGCCGGCCTCGCTTCTGCGATGGGCGCACCGGTCCGGGTACCGCGTGGGTGCCGAAGCACATCGCTCATCCACACCCTGTGGATAACCAACTCCCGGCGAGACTCGGGGTGTTGGGCCAGGCGCGGATGACCGGTGGCGGTGGACGGGCACGCGGGGCGCGGTCGGGATCGACGCGCCGGTCGCCGCGGTGCGGGCGGTGGTGGGTGATCGGGTGCACGTCCTGACGGGAGATGGGCGCCGGCTCGCCGACCAGGCTGCGGCACTCGGCGGCGGGCAACTGGTCCCCGTCGTCGTGCTGTTCGGCACGGTCGCCGGAGTCATGTCCTTCGTCTCTGGGCTCGTCCCCGTGTGCCGTATGTGCTGCTGACGGCGATGATCGGCAAGGGCCCCGGCTCGGTGAACTCGTCTCAGCCCGGGACTGGCCGGCCGGGCCTCGCCGCCCGTGCGCTGCGGCCCACTCGGGCGGCAGGAACGGGTGGGCGCCTCAAGGGTGTTGACTCTGCGTCGGCCTCGTCTCGCGCCGATCGCGCGGCGTGCTGCCCTCGCATCGCTGATCAACTCGAGAAGCGCCACCACGAAGTACGTCCGGACGCAGATCGGCGCCGGCAAGCTCCCCCATCTCGCCGACGCCGGTTTGGCTTCTCCGAGCTGCTCTACGACGACGATCCCGAGGCGAGCTTCGAGCGCGGGCTCGACTGGCTGCTGAACGGCGCCGCCGGGTCGCTCAGGCGGTAGCGAACCTCAGAACCTCACCACCACAAGCCCTCAGAAGGCGCTCGCGGCCGCCGCTTCCGCTTCCGGCAGCAAGTCCTTGCTCTGCTGGATCATTCTCTCGTAGGTGTGGTCGTGGTCCGAATTGTCGAGAGCGAATCGCAGGAGAGAGCCCGACCAGTCGTCGAAAAGCGCGAAGGTGCGGTCCACCATGCGTTTTGATTCCTCGCGCTGGGCGTCACCGAGGGACGGCAGGCTTGTTTCTTCCACTTCCGGTGACTTGATGCTGTGCGACGCCTCCGCCATATAGTGCTTTGTGCCGAAGAATTCGCATTCACGGCCGTCCCGCAAGGCTATTCCCCGGCAGTGGGTGAAGATCGTGATGGAGACCGCCTCGATGGACTCGACCATGGCGAAGACGGCGTACGTGGGTGCGTCGGCGGCGAGCGCGGCCAGTTCCAGGCAGAGGCGTCGGGAGTGCTGGAAGTCCGCGCTCCACAGGACGCGGGTGGCGTCCGACAACGGCATGTCGCGGTCTGCGCCCAGTTTCTCCAGGTCGGTCAGCATCCACTGCCAGTGGAAGTCCTCCTCGTACGTGTGGGCGTTCAGCAGCGCCTGCAACTGGTCGAGTTCGACCTCTTCCTCGCCTTTGCGGAAAACGTACTTGTTCAGGTCGGAGTAGCCCATGATGAACGGGATCACACTGGGTCCCCACGCCAGGCGCTTTTCGCCGGGGAGCGACTCGTCGGCCAGTAAGCGGGTGAAGAAGTCATGCTCCTCGTACGTCTTCCGACGTTCTTCGATGTAATCGATGACCTTCTGCACGGTCGAATCCATTCGAGAGGGGGGCGGGGGGTGACCTGCAATATTTACCATTCGCGAAATCGGCGCAGGTCGGCTTTTACTTGATCACGCCCTCACCTTTAGGGCAAGTGTCAACCCGGGGTTGACGGTCTCGCACTGTCAACCTAAGGTTGACACATGACGACCAACCCGAATGTCACCTCATCCGTGCGTCTCGACGACCTCATCGCGGCCATCAAGCAGGTCCACCCCGCACCGCTCGACCAGCTCCAGGACGCGGTCATCGCCGCCGACCACCTGGGCGATGTCGCCGACCACCTGATCGGCCACTTCGTCGACCAGGCCCGGCGTTCCGGTGCCTCCTGGACGGACATCGGCAAGAGCATGGGCGTCACCCGGCAGGCCGCGCAGAAGCGCTTCGTGGCGAAGGAGTCGGCCGACCTGGATCCCAGTCAGGGGTTCGGCCGGTACACGCCGCGCGCCCGCAACGTGGTGATGAGCGCCCACAACGAGGCCATCGCCGCCCGCAACCCCGAGGGCCGCCCCGAGCACCTCGTCCTCGGCCTGCTCGCCGAACCGGACAGCCTGGCGGCCAAGGCGATCGTCGCGCAGGGCGTCCTCCTGGACGCCGTACGCCAGGCGGCCACCGCAGCCCTCCCGCCGGCCGGCGACGAGGTCCCGGACCTCGTCCCCTACGGCCCCGACGCCAAGAAGGTCCTGGAACTCACCTTCCGCGAGGCCCTGCGCCTGGGCCACAACTACATCGGCACCGAACACATCCTGCTCGCCCTGCTGGAGCACGAGAACGGCGAGGGCGTCCTCAACGGCCTCGGCATCGACAAGCCCACGACCGAACAGCACATCGCCGAGATGCTCAACCGGCTCAAGGGCTGAGGTGCCCGGTACGGGGCTGATTCATCTGGATTCACTCGGTGGCATCGCATCGCCCGCGAGCCGGTTCACGCAGGTCGGGGGTGTTGTCAGACCTGCGTGCCACACTCGCCAACATGACCGATCGCTGGGCGCTCGCTCCGGCCGAGGGTGGTGGTGTGGAGGTCGCCGCCCTCGGTCCGGACGGGCTGCCCGTGGGGGCGGTGGGGCGGGAGCCGGATCTTGTCGAGGCCGTGCGCGGTCGTCCTGAAGTGGGCCGGTGGGTGTGGCGGTCCACGGCCGAGGTGTATCCGATGCTGCTCGCCGCGGGGGTGCGGGTGGAGCGGTGCTACGACGTCGAGGACGCCGAGACGCTGTTGCTCGGGCACGAGGGGCGGCACGGTGAGCCGCGGTCGGCCGGCGCCGCGCTGGCCCGGTTGCGTGGTGGGGCCGTACCGCCGGACCCGCCGCAGCGGGCCGCCGAACCCGGCGCACAGCCCTCGCTCTTCGAGCCGCAGAGCGTCCATCTCCCCCTGGCCGATCTGCTCGCCGTGTACGCCGAGCAGCAGCGGCGGCACGACGCCACCACGCACCCCGACCGGATGCGGCTGCTCACCGCGTCCGAGTCGGCGGGGATGCTGGTCGCCGCCGAGATGAACCGGGCCGGGCTGCCGTGGAGCGCCGACGTGCATCGGGAGATGCTGCACGAGTTGCTGGGCGACCGGTACGCGGGCGGTGGTGAGCCGCGGCGGCTCGCCGAGTTGGCGGACGAGGTGTCCGTCGCCTTCGGGAGACGGGTGCGGCCGGATCTGCCCGCCGATGTGGTCAAGGCCTTCGCCGAGGCCGGGATCAAGGTCAGGTCGACCCGGCGGTGGGAGCTCCAGTCCCTCGACCATCCGGCCGTCAAGCCGCTGCTGGAGTACAAGAAGCTGTACCGGATCTGGGTGGCGCACGGGTGGTCCTGGCTGCAGGACTGGGTGCGGGACGGGCGGTTCCGGCCGGAGTTCCTGGCCGGCGGGACCGTCACCGGACGCTGGGTCACCAACGGCGGGGGCGGGCTGCAGATCCCCAAGGTCATCCGGCGTGCCGTGGTCGCGGACCCGGGCTGGCGGCTCGTCGTCGCCGACGCCGACCAGATGGAGCCGCGGGTGCTCGCCGCGATCTCCCGCGACCCCGGGCTGATGGAGGTGGCCGGCCGGGCCACCGACCTCTACCAGTCCGTGTCCGACCGCGCCTTCTCCGGCGACCGCGACCAGGCCAAGATCGCCGTGCTCGGCGCGGTCTACGGCCAGACCTCCGGCGACGGCCTCAAGAACCTCGCCGCGCTCAGACGCCGGTTCCCCAAGGCGGTGGCGTACGTCGACGATGCCGCGCGGGCGGGCGAGGAGGGGCGGCTCGTACGGACCTGGCTGGGGCGGACCTGCCCGCCGGTGGCCGGGGGCGAGGACGCGGCGGAGGAGGCGGGCATCCCCCAGGACGATCCCGTCACTGCCCCCGCCGACCAGGGCTGGGTGCCCGGTTACGCCTCCACCAACTCCCGCGCCCGGGGCCGTTTCGCCCGTAACTTCGTCGTCCAGGGCAGTGCCGCGGACTGGGCCCTGCTGATGCTCGCGGCGCTCCGGCGGTCCTGTGCGGAGCTGGCGGCCGAGCTGGTCTTCTTCCAGCACGACGAGGTGATCGTGCACTGCCCCGAGGAGGAGGCCCAGGCCGTGGCCGCCGCGATACAGGAGGCGGCCGACCTCGCCGGGCTGCTGACGTTCGGGGAGACACCGGTGCGTTTTCCCTTCACGGTGGCGGTGGTTGAGTGCTATGCCGATGCCAAGTAGGGACAGCGGGTCGGGTGGTCAACGCGCGTCACGCTGCGACAACAGCTCGCCCAGCTCCTGGACCACGGCCTTCTCGTCCGTACCGTCGAGCGCGTCGAGGGCCGCCCGCCACTCCTCGTACGCCTCCTGCGCGCGGCCCTGTTCCCGTAGCAGCAGGCCGTGTTGGTGCCTGGCCAGGCCGCCCATGTAGCGGTCGGCGCGGGCGTCCGCGCGGCGGAGCAGTTCGGCGCACTCGGTGTCGGCACGTTCGGTGTGGCCGAGGGGGCGGAGGGCGCGGACCAGTCCGAGGCGGGTCTGCGACTCGCCGTGCCAGTCGCCGTGACCGCCGAGGATGCGCAGGCTCTCCTCGAAGTGCGGTACGGCTGCGGCCGGTTCGCCTAGGGTGAGGTGGGCGTAGCCGATGTTGCAGTGCGCGGAGTGCTGCACGATGACGGCGCCGATCTCGTCGCCGATGGCCAGTGAGCGGCGGTGCTGTTCGATGGCGGCGCGGGGGTCGGTGTGCTCGTACAGGTTGCCGAGGTGGCTGTAGGTCACGGCCTCGCCGTACGGGTCGTTCAACTGCCTTGAGTGGGCCAGGCTTTGGCGCAGGGTGACCCCGGACTCGGCGTAGCGGCCCAGGCCTTCGAGGAGCAGACCGCGGTTGTTGAGGCAACGGCGGATCCAGGAGACCGCGTCGAGCCGCCACCAGATAGCGAGCGCTTGGTCGTTGAGACCCAGGGCCTCGTTCTGGCGGCCGGTCAGGAAGTGCAGCCCGGCGAGATCCCCCAGCGCGTACGCCTCCGCCGCCGCGTCCCCGAGCCGCCGCGCCACGCCCAGGGCGGCCCGGCCGAGCACCTCCATCTCGGCGACACGGCCACTGCGCAGGACGTAGGGGAAGAGGAGCCGGACCAGGGTCGAGACGTGGGCGGCCCGGCGGAGATCGGGGGTGTCGCGGTACCGGATCACGAGCCTCACCACGTTCTCCAACTCCAAGTCACCCCAGGCGAAGGCGTCTTCGGAACGGGGGAAGGGGGTGGTTGCCACCACCTCCCTTGCGTGACCGGGGAGTTGGGCGGCGGTCGGCCGGCGACGATCGTCCTGGTCCAGGCCCGGTTCGACGATCGCGGTGAGGGTGCGTTCGGCGTGGGCGGCGTACCAGGCGAGGGCGGTTTCGATGAGGTCGGCTTCGGCGGGGTTGGTTTCGGCGAGGGCGGCTTCGGTGAAGTCGGCTTCGGCGGGGTCGGTTTCGGTGAGGGCGGTTTCGGTGAGGGCGGCTTCGGCGGAGTCGGTTTCGGTGAAGTCGGCTTCGGTGAGGGCGCCGGGCGGCTGGCCCCCAGCGGTGCCGCCGGGTGGCTCGGTGTCCGTGATGCCCCCAGGCGGCTCGGTTTCCGCGGTGGCGCTGCGGGGCCCGGTGTCCTTGGTGGCACTGCGCGGCTCGGGCTCAGCAGGGCCACCGGTCGGCTCGGTCTCCGCGAGGCCACTATGCCGGTCCGCCCTCGCAGTGGCAGTGCGCGGCTCGGGCCCCGCGACATCGCTGCTCTGCCCGGCCTCCCCGAGGCCACCGGTCAGCCCAGCCTCCCCCAGCCCACTACACCGCTCGGCCCTCGCAGTGGCAGTGCGCGGCTCGGGCTCCGCGATGGAACCAGTCGACTCGGGCTCCGCGAGGCCACAGGTCGGCTTGGCCTCCCCGAGGCCACCACGCCGGTCGGCCTCCGCAACATTGCTGCGCGACTCGGGCCCCGCGATGACACGGCGCCGCTCGCGCCCCCCGAGGCCACTACGCCGCTCAGCCCGCGCAGCGTCATCGCGCGGCTCGCCCTCCGCCAGTTCGCGGGCGAAGTCACGGATCAGGTCGTGGGGGGTGTAGCGGCCGTATGCCGTTTCCTCCAGGAGGGCTACGTCGACGAGGCGGTCGAGGGCGGCAGCGGCTCGGCGTTCGTCGGTGTTGGCGAGGCGGGCGAGCAGGGGGGCGCCGTAGGACGGTAGGTCGAGGGCGCCGATGTGGTGCAGGGCGAGGGCCGCGTCGCGGTCGGTCTCGCGGTCGGAGGCGGCCAGCGCGTCGTGGGCTACGGCCAGGGAACGGCGGACGCTGAGGTCGTCGTACTCCAGGTGATGCAACCGGCCTTCCGTGGCGGCGAGTTGACCGGCCAGAACGTCCGGGGTGAGGGCGCGGCGGGCGGCCAGTCGGGCGGCGACGACGCGCAGGGCCAGCGGGAGGCGGCCGGTGAGTTCGACGAGCGGGTGGGCCGCGTCGAGGCTGTCGCGGCCGGAGACCGCGCGCAGCAGTGCGGCGCTGTCCTCGCCGGACAGTGGTGTGAGCGGGAAGCGACGGGCGCCGTCGAGGGCGGTCAGCGGCGAACGGCTGGTGACGATCACCGCGCAGCCGGTGCCGGCCGGCAGCAACGGCCGTACCTGGGCGGCGTTCTCGGCGTCGTCCAGCACCAGCAGCGTGCGGGTGGGGGCGAGCAGCGAGCGGAGCAACGCCGTTGCCGCGTCCGGGTGTTCGGGGATGTGGCGTGGTTCTGCGCCGAGGTCGCGGAGCAGGGCGTGGAGCGCCTGGCCGGAGGTGAGGGGGGTCATGCCGGGGGTGGCGCCGTGCAGGTTCACGTACAACTGCCCGTCGGGGAAACGGTTCCGCAGCGCGTGGGCCGTGTGCAGCGCGAGGGCGCTCTTGCCGACGCCGGCCATGCCGCTGATGACGGCGAGGGGATGGGCTCCGGGGTCGGTGGTGGGGGGCGCGAGGGTGTCGTGCAGGGCGTGGAGGGTTTCGGCGCGGCCGGTGAAGTGGGCCGGTGGGGGCGGGAGTTGGGCGGGATGGGGGGACGGGGGTGAGTGGGGGGTGGGGTGGTCTCGGGGGCCGGGGTCGGAGGGGTCGAGGGCGGAGGGGTGGGACGCAGTGAGGTTGGGGGCAGTAGGGCTGGAGGCAGCGGACACGTCGGGTGCACCGGGTGCGCCAGGTGCGCCGGACCCGCCGGACCCGCCGGACCCGCCGGACCCGCCGGACGCGCCGGACGCGCCGGCCGCGTTCATCGGCTCGGCCACGTCAGTGGCCTCGGCGGCTCGGACGTGACCCGGAGCCTCGACCTGAGCTGCGTCCCCGACGTGCCCCGGCGCCCCGATCCGACCTGCGTCCCCGACGTGACCCGGAGCCTCGGTCTGGCCTGCGTCCCCGACGTGACCGGCGTCCGCCGCCCGTTGTGTGACCGCTTCCCGCGCCGCTGCCGCCCCTCGCGGCAGATCCCACGGCTCCCGCACCTCCGTGCCCTGCGGCATCGTCACGTACGTCTCCCGGGCCGCCTCCCCTGACGGCACCTCCGCACGCGCCTCCGACGCCTCCAACGCCCCCGAGCCCGCCGACCCCTGTGCCGCCGCGCCATACGCCTCCCGCACCGGCGCCCCCTGTCCCCCTTTCGTACGGGCTTCCTCACGCGCTTCCCCGCGGGCATCCCCCCGCGCACCCTCCCCACGCCCCTCCCGCACCCCCACCCCCCGCAACACCTCCGCATGCGCCCCCCGGACCCCCGCCCCCGGCTCGATACCGAGCTCCTCGATCAGGCGGTTGCGGAGATCCCGGTGGACGGCGAGCGCCTCGGCCTGACGGCCGGTGTGGTGGAGGGCGAGCATCAACTGGCGGTGGTAGGACTCGCGGAGAGGGTGGTCGGCGACCAGCGCGGCCAACTCCGGGACGAGAGCGCCGAGTCGGGCGCCACCCAGGGCCAACTCCGCGTCGTAGCACCATTCGAGGGCAAGGAGGCGGGCCTCCGCCAGACGCTGCGCGAGGGCGTAGCCGCCGAGTTCGGCGGGGAGGCCGCTGAGCGGGGTGCCGCGCCAGAGGGCGAGGGCCGCCGTGCAGGTGCGGACCGTGACGGGCCAGTCCTTCGCCGCGTGCGCGGTGCGGGCCATAGCGACGTGGGACTCGAAGACGTGGACGTCCAACTCCCCCTCGTCCACGCGGAGTACATAGCCGGGCGGTACCGCGCGCAGCCGGTCGGGGTCGTCGAGGAGGCGGCGCAGGCGGGTCACGTGGTTGTGCAGGGAGGCGTGCGCGGACGCCGGCGGTGAGCCGCCCCACAGGGCGTCCTTGAGGGCGTCGACGGAGACCACCCGGCCGGGTTCCAGGAGCAGCGCGGCGAGCAGGACCCGCACCTTCGGGCTGCCGATGGGGTGCACGGGATCGCCGTAGCCGATGGCATTGGCATTCGCGTTGGCGCTGGCGTTGAAGAGGACGGGTGTGCCCAGCAGTCCGAACCGCAGCTCGTACCGCATCACACCGAACCCGTTACCCTTCCGCGCGACCTCTCGTGGCCGTGCTCCGCGGCGGAGGTTCCGCCGTCCTTGGCGGATATCCGCCCTGTTCACGGCGGTTTCCCGCCACCTTGTCCCGGCCGTGGCGGGCACGAATCCGTTGCTGTACCGGCCGGTCTCCCGTCGCCGCCCGGCGACTTCAGGCCACGCGACCCAGGAACATCGTGCGCACCACTGGCCACATGTTAGCGATTCGTTGGTGCGACCTGATGTGATCACATCATCGGATCTGGCCCGACGGTGCGCGCGTACGACGCGCAACTCGGGGGAGTGTCGCCGTCGTGGCCGGGTCCGGGGGCGCGAGAGGGCCCCGGTCGTCGGAGGTGAACGACCGGGGCCCTCGTCCCAATATCTCCGCTGTCTCCGCTGCCTCCGCTGTCTCCGCTGTCTCTGCTGTCTCTGCGTTCTGCGGATCAGATGACGGGCGGCTCAGATGACGGGCGGGCGGCCCAGCCGCGTCAGGCGCCACACCGTCCGCCAGCGCATCGGGCGCCGCTCCCCCGCCGGTTCACGCACGCCCTCCACGAATCCGCCGAACCAGGCCCGCAGCCCGGCGAGCGACCTCGTCCGTACGAGGGTGAGCAGCGTCCAGATGCCCAGGTGGACCGGGATCAGCGCGAGCGGGAGCCGGCGGCGGACCAGCCAGACGCGGTTGCGGGCGGTCACGCGGTAGTAGATGGCGTGCCGGGCGGGCGAGGTCTTGGGGTGCTGGAGGAGCAGCTCGGGGGCGTACAGGATGCTCCACCCGGCGTCGGCGGCCCGCCAGGCGAGGTCCGTCTCCTCGTGCGCGAAGAAGAACTCGGCCGGCCAGTCCCCCGTCTCGGCCAGCATCGCCATGCTCAGCGCGTGCCCGCCGCCGAGGAACCCGGTGACGTACCCGCCCTCCATCGGATCCCCCGCGCCGACCCGCGGCACATGGCGCCGCTGGGTCTCCCCGTTCTCGTCGGCGATCCGGAAACCGACGATGCCGAGGCGGGGTTCGGCCACGTAGAGATCGCGTACGCGGCGCAGCACGTCGGCGTCGACGAGCAGTCCGTCGTCGTCGAGTTCCACTACGACGTCCACGTCGCCGAACGCGCGGAGCTTGGCCAGGCCCACGTTGCGGCCGCCGGGGCAGCCGAGGTTCTCGTCGAGGTCGATGGTGGTGACCTCACCGGGGAGGGAGAGCCGGCCGGCGAACTCGGGGAGCCGGCAGCCGTTTCCGACGATCACGATGCGGGTGGGCGGGAGGTCCTGCTTGGCCACGGACTCCAGGAGCGCGTCGACCTCGGCGGGCCGGTTTCCCATGGTCACCACGGCGACGGCGATCCTCGGCTCCACCACGTCTTTCGCTCCACCCGGCACGTCTCTCACTCCATCCGGCCATCCGGCGATGCCCGCGCCCTGACCGCGCAGCACTCGCCGTTCACCAAAATGTTGCCTCACGTCGGCCGGTTGCACCGACCCAAGTTCATTTTGCGGGACCTTTGTTGCGGCTTTGCCGGTTTTCCCTCCGACGCACGAACTTCAGCCCCGACCAGTCGTCCCCCAGCGCGGCGACCTTCACATCGACGACACCGAGCGGGAGGAAGAGGTCACGCAGGTCGTTCTCGGCGATGTCACTAACATGCCCGGCGGCCTTGCGGGGCCAGGCGATCCAGAGCATGGCGGCGTCGGCGAGGCCGAGCACCAGGTCCGGGGCCTCCGCGTCCAGGTGCTGCCGTTCGCGGTAGAAGGCGAGGGTGACGTCCGCACCGGACGGGCCTCCGGCGGTGACTTCGCAGTCGGCGGGGAGTCCGGGGATGGTCCAGTGGTCGGGGGCAGGGGCGTGGAGCAGGTGGACCTGGTGGCCGGGCTTGACGCCGATCTTCTTGGCGAGCGGGGTGGCGGAGTAACCTCCGGCTGCCGTGGGGGAGTTGCTCATGCCCTGACCCTTGTCCCGTAGTCCCGTAGTCCCGTGCACCGTGCACCGTTATAAGGAAGTGACCCCCGGTACACCTGATGATCCAGGAGCCGCTGTTAATCTCCGCTGCATCTTGCATGGGGGGACAGCCGGGGGGCTGTAGAAACGTCACGGTACTCGCCGAAGCACACGCGCACACCGCACACCGCACACCGCACACGCGCGCTCCGCACCCGCACTCGGCCACCGCCGTCCCGCCACGCCCTGTCCTCGTCCAGGAGGCCGCGTTGGCCCGCCGTAGTACCGCCCGCCGCACCACCGCTCGGCGTACGACCGCCCGCCGTACGACCGCCCGTGGCATCGTCGCCGCGTCCGCAGTCCTCTTCGTGACCGTCGGCCCCGGCCCGCTGTCCGTCCCGGCCGGCGCGACCGGTGCCGCCGGAAGTACCCCCGTAGCCGCGGAAAAGGTCTTCCAGTCGGACCGCTACCTCCCCCGCGCGGACCGGGTCTACTCTGCCGGTCCGAACGGCTATCTGCACGCGCAGGAGGGCACTTCGGGGTACCTCTGGACGTCGTACGACTCCGGTACCACGACCCAACTCGGCGCCCTCGCCCGGGTGGAGACGTCCGCGTACCTCGGGGCCTCGTCCGATCTCGTGACCGATGTCGTCTCGGCCACCGCGAAGGTCGTTCTCAGGGACCCGGTCTCCGGTACCGCCACGGATGTCGCTCTCACCCACGGGACGTACGCGGCGACATACGGCACCCATGTGCTGACCCAGGCGCGGACCACCGACGGGAGCCGCGTGCTGTATCTGTACGGCGACGGCGCGCCCGCCGACGGCGCCCTCGTCGACGGATGGCCGGCCGGTGTCACCGCCAACTTCCAGGTCCTGGGCGGCGACAGCGGTACCGCCGTCATCAGTTACGCCCTGGGCAGCGAGCGTCATCTGGCGCTGGTGGACCTGGCCGCCGCGAAGGTCACCGCCGACGTGACGGTGTCCGCCGCCCCGGCGGCCGTCGCGCTGAGCGCGGACCGGCTGGTCTGGTACGCGACCGGCTCCAGCACCGCGCACGTCCTGGACCGCGCCGACCTGTCCGCCGCCGGGACGACGGTGACGCTGCCCGGCACAGAGGGCACGCCGTACGTGGGGATCGCCGGGCGCTGGCTGGTCGTCGCCCGTTCCGTGCCGACGGACCCGCACAACCTGGTCGACACGTCCGGCGAACCGCTCATGGCCGTCCCCCTCGCGGGCGGCGACGCCGTCACCCTGCTCCGGCACGCGAACACCTCGGTCACCCCGACGCCGGACGGCGGCCTGCTGGTCGCGGGCGGCGCCGACTCCGCGCACTGGGCGGTCCGCAAGGTCACCGACACGGGGACGGACGCGCCGGCGTCGACCGAGGTGACCGCCGTGGCGCCGGTGGCCGCGACGGTCGACCGGCTGTCGTTGCAGAACGGCGTCCTGGCCACCAACGAGCGCAACTCCAGCTTCCTGGGCGCCTATTACACCCGCCGGATCTCGACCACGGGCACGTCCTACGCGCCGAGCGCACCGACCTGGCAGTCGTGGGACAACTACACGACCGGCCCCTACGCCACCGGCGACGGCCGCGCGGTCGCGTTCCTGGCCGACACCGCCACCAACTCCGCGGGGGCGTTCGTCCAGTCCGTCGACAACGGTGACGAGGAGGCCTTCAACATGCCCTCCACCTCCGGAACCGTCCTCGACATCTCCGGCCGCTACGCCGTCGTCAACGGCTCCACCCCCACCAAGCAGTACGTCGGTGACCTCGGCACCTACAGCGACCTCAAGCCCATCGTCACCCGTACCGTCACCGCCGCCTCCGTCTGGGGTACCAAGCTGTGGACCCCGGGTTCCGGCAACGGCGTAGTCACCGCGAAGGACCTGAAGACCGGCAAGACGACCGACACCGTCAGCACCGGCGCCCCCTGCGTCGCCAAGGAGTTGCAGGTCGTAGGCCGGTGGATCTACTGGTCCTGTGGTCCGACCGCCAAGGCCGGCGTCTGGGACCGTACGGCGAAGAAGAACATCACCGTCCCGTCCGGCGAGGCGCTGCTCGGCGACGGTTATCTCGTCCGGCACGACACGGCGGCCGGAGCGCTCCAGCTGACCGCCTTCGCCGACGGCACCGCGACCACCCGCACGATCGGCGCGCTCGCGGCGGGCAGCACCAACTCCAGCCTGCGCGGGACGAGTTGGACCGTGGACAAGTTCGGCGGACCGGCGGCCTATGTCGACGCCGACCACCGTATCCACCTGGTGCCCAGCGGAGTCGCCCCGCAGCCGCTCGCCGTCACCGAGTCCGACGCGACCGACAACACCTCGGGGAGCGGTGCGATCAGCAGCCCCTGGTGGCAGTACCGCGCGGTGCTCTCCCGGCCCGCCGCCTCCTGGACGGCCACGCTCACCAGCAAGGCCACCGGCAAGGTGGTGCGTACGCTCACCGGCGGCGAGGTGGACGGCACACTGACCTCACGCTGGGACCTCCGCGACACCGCGGGCGCGCTCGTCCCCAACGGGGCGTACACCTTCAGGCTGACGGCCACGCCCACCGACGGATCGGGGGCGGCGCTGACGATGTCGCGGACGGTGGCCGTGTCCACCGGGGCCGCCGTGCGCCGCGACTTCACCAACCGCGCCTCCTGGGGACCCGACGGCATCGGCGACGTCCTCACCCTCTCCTCCAACGGCGTGATCAACTACCGTCCCGGCAACGGGACCGGCGGTCTCTCCGGCGCCATGTCGGCCTCCGGATGGCCCTCGACGGTGACCCTGGTCCCGTTCGGCGACCTGAACGGCGACCGCCAGAACGACGTCCTCGTCCGCTTCGCCAGCGGTGAGCTGCGCGTCTACCGCACCTACCGCGGCCAGGCGTTCATCACCAACACCCCGCACACCTCGCTCGGCACCGGCTGGAACCAGTACAACCTGCTGACCTCCCCCGGCGACCTCACCGGCGACGGCCTCCCCGACCTGATCGCCCGCAAGGCGTCCACCGGCGAGGCGTTCCTCTACAAGGGGACCAGCGCGGGCAAGCTGTCGGCGCGGGTGCGCATCGCGACCGGCTGGTCCGGCTACAAGAAGATCGTCGGCATCGGCGACTTCAACGGCGACGGCCGCGGCGACCTCCTCGCCCAGGACAAGTCCAACACCCTGTGGCGCTACGACGGCACCGGCACCGGCGCCTTCAAGCCCCGCGTGAAGCTCGCCGCCGACTGGGGCTCGAACTACAACACCGTCATCGGCGTCGGCGACCTCACCGGCGACGGCAAGCCGGACATCGTCTCCCGCGACACGGCGGGCACGATGTGGCGCAACTCCGGTAACGGCAAAGGGTCGTTCGGCCCGCGCACGAAGATCGCCACGGGCTGGCAGACGTACAAGAACCTGTACTGACACCTTCTGAAACTTTCTGAGACCGACGCCCACTCTTCTACGACAACGGCCGGCGCCCCGTCTCGATCGAGACGGGGCGCCGTGTTACCGCGTACGTGCTTCCGCGTGTGTGCCTTCGGGTCAGCCGGCGATGTCGAAGGTGGCCGCCTTGGACACGAACGTCGTGTCGCCGTCCTTGGCGGTCGCGAGCGCCGAGACGTACCAGGTGCCCTTGGCAGCGTCGGCCGCCTCCTTCTTCGAGATCTTCAGCGTGTAGGTGCAGCGGGAGGTGTCGTCCGAAGTGCTCCTGCACGTGGCGGACTCGACGTCGCGCAGGTCAGCCGCGGTCGGGTCCAGCTTCGAACTCGCGGGCCACGCAACGACCTTGAGGCCGCGGATGCCCGAGTCGTCACTGACGTCCACGGTGTAGGTGAAGGAGCCGGCGCCGCTCGCGGACGGGGCGGTGTAGTGGGCCGAACCGTTCTCCAGGGTCGGCTTCTCGGGGGCCGAGGCGGCCGACGCGGCGAGACCGCCGGCGACGACTCCGCCGACAGCGGCGACACCGGCGAGAGAGAGGAGGAGAGCGCGCTTGGACATGGACATGGGAGATCCCCCTGGGTGGTGTGGATGGTGTGGGAAGCGGTGGTCGACCGCTTCCCTCGATGTGATCGAGCCTATGAGCGGGACGGGGCCCGGTCCTCGGGCCCAAGGACGGTTGCCGCGTTGAACCAGAGATAGAGAGGGCGGGACCGGAATCCCCCCTCAGCCCGAGCCGGGCCGTTCACCTGCGCCCATAGCCTTTGAGTGTCATGAAACGAACCGACGACCGGCTGCTCCCGGTCCTGCTGATCTGTGCCCAGGCCCTGGTGTGGCCGGGGGCTCCGCTGCTGCGCGGCACCGTGCCGACCGCGGCCGACCTGCTCGTGGCCGCCCTGGTCGCCGGATCCGTGACGGCCGCGCTCGCCCTGCGCCGTACGCGTCCGGTGATCACGCTCATCGTGGTCGCCGCCGCCTGCGCGGTGGGTGCCGGCCCGCTGCCCACCGGGGCGATGGCCGTCTTCGGCACCGCGGGCGTCGCGCTCGCCCTCTTCACGGTGGCCGCCGAGCGCGACACCTTCACCACGGTCCTGTGCGTGGTCACGCTCGCGCTCTGGCAGTTCCTGCAGAACATCACCCTGCACGGGCTCAGCGACAACAACGGCCTCGACCTGGTCCTGATCACCCTGCTCTACGCCACCGCGTGCGGCGCGGGCTTCTACGTACGGCGGACCCGTCGCGCCCGGCAAGCGGCCGAACTCCTCCTGAACCGCGCCGAGACCGAGCGCCACCGGCTCCCGGCGGCCGAACGGCGCCGTATGGAACGGGAGTTGCACGACGTCAGCGCCCACCATCTGACCGCCGTGGTCGTCACCGCCGGCGCCGCGCTCGGCCTGCGCGAACGCCGTCCCGAACTCGCCGCCGAGGCACTGGAGTTCGCGACCGAGACCGGCCGCGAGGTCGCCCGGGCACTCGGCGCGGTCCGCGCACCGGCCCCCTCACGCGAGGAACTCCCCTCCCCCGAGGAGCGGTTGCGCTCCCTGATCGCCGGCTTCCGCCGCCTCAACCAACCCGTCGACTACGAGATCGACCCCCTCCCCGACGGCGCCGTCGCGGACGCGGCCTACGGCATCGTCCGCGAGGCCCTCACCAACGTGGCCCGCCACGCCCCGGGCGCCCACACGACGGTCACCTGCCGCTACGGCGACACCCGCACCGACATCGTGGTCACCAGCGCGGCACCCCCGTCCGGCACGACGGCCCACGGCGCGGGCCTGGGCGGCGGCCGCGGCCAGGGCTTCCTCCGCTCCCGGGCCCGCGAAACAGGCGGCACCCTGACCACCGGCCCCACACCGGACGGCGGCTGGGAAGTACGCGCGACCCTCCCCGGCCGCACCGCGGCCCCGGTGGAACACTCCGTCCCGCGGAGCTACCGCGTCGCCCAGGTGATCACCGCGATCGGTCTGGTCGTGCAGCCCCTGCTCCCGGTCCTCATCGTCCACGCAGAAACAACGTCGAGTGGTTCACATGTATCGGCGGGAGTCCTCTTCACCTTGCTGGCAGCGGCCCAGGCGGTAGCCCTGCTATGGCTGCGCCGAGCACCGAGAACCGTCCAACTCGCCTTGCTGGGGCTGGCGTTGCTATGGCCGATGGCAATGTCGGTGGGTCACTACACCGGCCCGGTGCTGCTCCCACCAACACTGAGCATGCTGGCAACATGCGCCTCGCTCGTGGCCTTTAAGGGGCGCGGGGAACTGCGCGCCCAGCCCCCACAGACCCGCACCCACCCACGACCTCAAGTCCCCCTCTCTGTCTTCCTTTTCCCGATCGCAGCCGCAACCGCACACACCACGGCCCTCACCATGGCCGTACTGAACCGAGGCACAACACTCCCCACCTGGACCGTGATCACAGCGGCAACCGCCTTCACCGCCCCGGTGGTTGCCGCCTCCTGGTACGGCGGAGCCCTACGCGGCAGGCGTGACAAAACAGCCCAGGACACGCAAACGCAACGCCTCGCCACCTGGACAGAGGAAGCCGTAAGAGACGCCTGGGCAGAACGGCGCCGCATCGCAGCAGGCCTGGAAACCACCGTGCTGGCCCGAACCGCAGACATGATCACAGAGGCGGAGGCAGGTCACCTGGACGCAACAGCCGACCGCGCCCGCGAGGCCCTCGCAGCGATGCGCGCCCTCCTCGACGCGGTCCGCGACGGCGGGACAACCCCCGCCCTACGCCCCCAACCCACCGTCCAGGCCCTCGACTTGCTCGCCCACCAGTGCCGAGCCACCGGCCGCGACGTACAGATACGCCTCACCGACCGCGTACCGGATCGGCTCCCCACCGAAGTGGACCTCGCCGCCTACCACGTCGTCGAAACCCTGCTGGCGACCGGCGACAACGAACCCGCCGTACTCGAACTCGACGCGGACGACAGTACGTTGACGATCACGGCCACCGGTGTGCCCCGCGCCACCGACACCGCCGTACAGGACCGCCTGACGGCAAGGATCGCGCCGCTCGGCGGCACCCTGACGGCCGGCCGCCCACCGGGCACGGTCAACCTCCGGCTGCCGCTCGCGGCACCGGACGACGAGGAGAGAGAACGATGAGCCTCAGGGTGCTGGTCGTCGACGACCAGGGCATCGTCCGGGCGGGCTTCGCCGCCGTGATCGACGCCGAGGACGACATGACGGTCGTGGGCGAGGCCGCCGACGGCGCCACCGCGGTGGTCCTGGCCGCCGAACTCGCCCCCGACGTGGTCGTGATGGACGTACGGATGCCCGAACTGGACGGTATCGCCGCGACCCGGATCATCACCGCCCGGGAGAACGCGCCGCGCGTCCTCGTGCTGACCACCTTCGACCTCGACGCGTACGTCTTCGACGCCCTGCGCGCGGGAGCCTCCGGCTTCCTCCTCAAGGACGTGCACGCCTCCGAACTCCTGGCCGGCATCCGGGTGGTGGCGAGCGGCGAGAGCGTGCTCGCCCCGTCCGCGACCCGGCGGCTGATCGGCCACTACGCGTCGGGCGCGGGCACGGGTTTCCGTTCCGACGCCGAGAACGGCCCGCGTGAACTGGAGAGCCTCACCGGCAGCCAGCGCAACGTGCTCGCCCTGCTCGCCTCAGGCCTCAACAACGCGGAGATCGCCGCGGAGTTGGACATCACCGTCGGCACCGTCAAGTCCCACGTCAACGCCCTGCTCCGCAAACTCGGCCTGCGCGACCGCGTCCAGGCCACGATCCTCGCCTACGACCTCGGCATCACCCGCCCGAACCCACCGGGCACCGAGCACCTCTAACCACCAACGTCCCTTTAATTAACGGCACTTAGGAGTACAGCCATGCCCAGTACCGACGCCGACGCCGCCCGTTCCCCGCTCCACCGACTCGGCCAGAACCTCCGCAACCCCTTCGCCCTCGCCTACCTCGGGATCTGCGTGGCCATCGTCATCTGGATGGTCGTCGTGACCGTCATGGACGACTCGGGCGGTTCGATGGCGGCCGTCGTCCCCCTCCTGGCCACCGCCCCGGCCAGCCTCGTGGTCCTCGCGCTGCCGGGCGGCAAGGCGATGCTGATCGTCGCCGTCGTCCTCGGGGCACTGGTGAACGCCTCGATCATCGGCTGGTGCGCCCGCGCACTGAGCCGCGGCAACCAGTCGGACGCGACCCGCTGAGCCCCGGGCAGGACCAGGCTGAGGCCGCGGTGTTCGCCCTGCTTCGCATCGGGCACGACACCCTGCGCCCGCCTGCACGACCAGGTGATGGCCGAACCGCGCGCGTTCAGGAGGGCGTCGTAACGACGTCCGATATGGGGTACGCGTCCCGCACGCTCGCCGCCTCCGCGACCAGCTCACTCCCGGTCGACGTGCGCAGCGGATCACTCGCGGCGGTCATCAGCCAGGCCGCCGTGGTGGGGTCCGTCTCAGGGGGTACGACGAGCAGGTCCCAGCGGGAGGTGCGGTACGACAGGAGCAGCAGCTGGTGCGGGTCCTGCTCGCCCAGGAACCAGCCCACCTTCACGATGTGCCCGTCGACCGGCACCTTGCGCGGGAAGGCGGCCGGCCAGTGCGTGGGGTTCACCGTGACCCGCGTGATCCGCCCCCACAACGAGTCGAGCACGGCGACCAGCGCGGGAAGCTCCGCCCCCAGATCCCGGGACCGGGGCCACCAGGCACCGTCCAGCAGGGCGGGCTCCGAACCAAGGGGAGCCAGCGACATACGGAGCGCGGGAGCGGCCGCCTCGTCCTTGGGTACCTCGTCCTCAGGTATCCCGTCCTCGGGTGTCGGCGTGTACGAAACGGGCGCAGTCATGACGCGAACCCTGCTCTGGGCCGGTCGCAACCGGCCCGGCGTATTCAATCGCCGAAAACGACACGGGCGTGGAGGCCGGTGCGCGGAATACCCTCGGTGACTTCGAGCGTACTCCTCAGGCACTCACCGGCCGTTTCCCCGGCGGCTCAGGCGCCGCCCCAGCCGGTCGAGTGGTCGTCCGGGTACTCGGCGCGGAGCAGCGGGAGCACGGTCTCCAGGTCGGATTCGGCGCCGCGTCCGCTGATCGCCACGGTCACCTGATCCGGTGCCGTCCGCCACATCCGCACATGCGCGTACCCATGCCAGCCCTGGTGCGACTGCCAGGGATGCTCGTCGCGGATCAACTCGGGATGAACACCCTCAACTGCCATACGGGAACCTCTCTTTCGACCGGACCGGAGCCTGGCTCTCGCAACTGACCGTGGAGTACGGGCAGTTCAGCGGTGGTAGGCGAGGAGGACACGGGTCCCCGTTGCGGGCCTTCCTGTCATGGCCTTCCCCCCTACGACCTTCACGGCAGCCGGCGCTCGTGCGATCCGCGCCGGGCTCCCACGACCACCAGCCCGCCCACCACCGCGAGAGCCATGAGTACGCCCCCGAAGACCGTGGCGCCGCCGGTCAGCCCCACCGCGTCGCTGAGATACCCGGCGGACACGGGCAGGATGCCCGCGAGGACGTAACCCCCCACGTTGAGCGCGGCGTTGGCCTCCGCCAGCCGTTCCGGCGGCACGCTGGAGTTGAGCAGGGAGAGCCCGCCGAGCTGTCCCATCCCCTGTCCCGCACCGGCGAGCAGCGCGGCGGCGACGAGGACCGGTACCGCCGAGGTGTGCACGGCGACGATCAGGGCGGCCATGCTCAGCGAGGTGCTCACCGCGCCCGCCGCGAGGATCGCGGACCGGCTCAGCCGCCGTACGGCGAACTGCACCCCGGTGGCGGCGAGGAACATCGCGAACGCCATGGCACCCGCGACGATCCGGCTGGTGGTGCCGAGCAACCCGGACAGCAGTGAGGGTCCGAGCGAGAGCACGAACGACGTGGCGGTGATGCCGGGCGCGAACACGGCGATCCCCAGGGCGAGTTGACGCCCATTGCAGGGCGGCACCCCGGGCATCCGCACCCAGGCCCCCTTCGCGGGCGCCGTAGGACGCCGGACCGGCATGCGCAGGACGGCGAGCACCGCGCTGAGCAGCAGCACGGCCTCGACGACGAAGACGGTGACGGTCGGCGCGGGCGCCGTCTCGGAGAGCACACCGGCGAGCAGCGGACCGAGCCCGGCCCCGAAGACCATCGCGCAGGACGCGAGCAGCGCGGCGATCCGTTTGCGCCCGGGCCCGGCCACGTCGGTCACCGCGGCCATACCGGCCGAGACGACGGCCCCGACGGCGATGCCGCTGAACAGCCGGGCCACGATCAGCGCGGCCACGCTGGTGGCGGTCGCGAAGACGAGACAGGCCGCGAGGGCGAGCGCGAGGGCCGGCAGCAGGACGGGCTTGCGGCCGAGCCGGTCGGAGACCACGCCGGAGACGAGCAGCGAGCCGATGAGCCCGACGATGTAGCACGCGAACACCACGGTCAGGGTGCCCTTGGAGAACCCGATGTCCCGCTGCCACAGCACATAGAGCGGCGTAGCGGCGTTCGACAACACGAACACGGCGGTGACGGGCCACGCGGCCAGCCAGACCCACCACAGTGGGGCGACGACCTGGTTCGATTTCGATGCGGTCCGAGTTTCGGACATCACGGTGCCCTACCCCCAAGTACGCCTGGTATCCCCAGGCAGATCCAGTACGAGTCGAGTCGAACTTAGCATGCAGTACGATTTGAGTCGTACAAGGAAATCGAGCGCCGCATCAACCCGCATCGAGCCACGAGGAGCCGCCATGTCTCCGGTCACGGGCACCGCGCCCACCATCAGGTCGCTCCCGGAACCGCCGGGCCTGCCCGCCCCTCTCCCGGAGCCGGCGGTCGACGAACTCCGCCTGGAGACCGTCCTCGGCGCTCTCAGCGACCCGCTGCGGCTGACGATCGTCCGCAAACTCCTTCTGGAATCGGAGCAGTTCGACCACACCTGCGGCTGGTTCGGCCTCGACCGCCCCAAGTCCTCCCTCACCCACCACTTCAAGGCCCTACGGGAGGCAGGCCTGACCCGCCAACGCCAGTACGGCCTCGAACGCCGCAGCCAGGTACGCGCCGACGACCTCAACTCCCGCTTCCCGGGCCTGCTGGACCTGGTCGCGACCTGGACACCCGAGGCGTGAACGAACGCCGAACGGCCCCCGTACTGACGGACGTTGTACCGCCGGACCTTGCACCGCCGGACGGCCTCGTACTTCCGGCCGAGGCCCGGCCCCGCAACCGTCCGCCCGGCCGAGGCGACAGGCACCCGCGCGGGAGGAAGCTCTGAGGACAGCAGCCGGTGGGGACCGGCCGCACCGCGAATCGAGGAGCTCCGCATGAAGCGCATCGTCATCGCCCTGGCCGCGGCCGCCGTACTGGCCGGCGGCGTCGTGGTGGCATGGAACGTGTTCGACAACTCGTCGGTCGCCACCGCGAGCGGCGCGGACCACACGGTGCCGCGCGCCGAGGTGGAGAAGCAGGCCAAGGAGAACTACGCCATCCCCTTCTTCCAGGACGGCCCGCAGTCCGTGAGCTGCCCGAGCGGGCTGCGCGCGAAGATGGACTACACCGTGGAGTGCAGCGCCGTCTTCAAGGGCCAGACCAAGAAGATGCTGATCTCCGTCACCGGAGTGCACGGCGACCGCGTGAGCTTCGACTACGGCCTGACGAAGTAGGCGGGCCGAGGGCGATCAGCGGTCGCCGACCACGCCGCACCGCCATGCCCAGGCGGCGATCTCCACCCGGTTCCGCAGCTTCAACTTGCCCTGGACGCTGGCCATATGGGTCTTGACGGTCGACAGCGACACGAACAGCTCGGCGCAGATCTCCTGGTTGGTCCGCCCCTCGGCGACCAGCCGCACCACATCAAGCTCCCGTCCCGTCAGGGGACTTGAGGACACCGCGGCCCGCCGGGCGGCCTCCGCGGCCGGCCGCTGCTCACCGATCCGCTCCAACAGCCGTACGGTCACGGCCGGCGACACCAGCGCGTCACCGCGCGAAGCCGCGCGTACAGCCTCCACCAGCAGCCCGGGTCCTGCGTCCTTCAGCAGGAACCCGCAGGCGCCGCCGTGCAACGCCCCGTAGACATAGTCGTCCTGGTCGAAGGTCGTCACGACCACGACTCGCAACGGATCGACGGCCTTCGGACCCGCGAGCAGCCGGGTCACCTCCAGCCCGTCGAGTTTCGGCATCCGGATGTCGACGAGACACACGTCGGGCCGCAGTTTCCTGGCCAGCTCCACGCACTCCGCGCCGTCGGCCGCCTCGCCCACCACCTCGATGTCGGGCTGGAGTTGGAGGATCAGCCGGAATCCGGTGCGCACCATTTCCTGGTCGTCGGCGATCAGAACCCGGATGCGTCTTTCTGAACCACCCGCGCCCGCACCGGCACTCGCATCGGTCATGCGGGCGATCCTGTCACAGCCCCGCGCAACGGAAACTCCGCCGTCAGCCGCCACCCCCCGTCCTCGGCCCGGCTCGCGTGCAGCGTGCCACCGACCGCCTCGGTCCGTTCGGCCAGCCCGACGAGTCCCAAGCCGCCCCGCCCGCCGAGCGGTTCGGCGTTCGGCGCGGCCCGCCGCGAGGACGGCGCGTTGTGCACCTCGACCCGAAGCCGCCGGGCATCCCCGTCCCCCTCGCCCGCCAACGCGACCCGCACGGACACGGACGGCGATCCCGACGCATGACGTCGTACGTTCGTCAGCCCCTCCCGCACCACGTTCCGAACGGACGTCTCCACCTCGGGATCGGGCCGCGCCTGCCGCACCTCGGCCGCGACCTGGAGGGTGGCGGGGGCGTCGCGTTCGGCGAACGCCGCGACCAGTTCCCCCAGTTCGGCGAAGAGATCCCCCGGCCGCACCGCCCGCCCGTCGTCCTCGCGCAGCACCCGCACCAACTTCCGCATGGACTGCAGGGTTTCGGACCCGGCCCGCTCGATGTGCCCGAGCAACACGTCCACCTGCTCCGGCGCACTCTCCCGAATAGCCCGCGCGGCCTGCGCCTGCACGACGATCCCCGTGACGTGGTGAGCGACGAAGTCATGGAGTTCCCGGGCGAGTTCAAGCCGCTCGCTCTGCCGGACACCGGCGACCGCGCGCCTTCTACGGTCGTCGAGGCTCCGCAGATAGCAACCGAGCCCGACGGCAGCGCCCGTGGGAAAGGTCAGCAGGAAGGCGAAGACGACCCCGCTGCCGTCCAACCGCATCGGTGCCGCGATCACGGCAACACCGAGTGCGGCGCCCAGAGTTGCGGCCTGCCAGGGCGACGACACGTCCTTCGTAGTCCGCACCAACAGCAGCAGCAGACACAGCGTCTCCAACAGCCCCCAGCCGGCGAAGGTCGGCGTCACGGACGTGAGCAGCCCCAGCGTGACCGCCCAGGAGACGGCCACGGCCACCCCCGCGCCCCAGGTCAACGCGGGCGGCCTGCCCGGCGACAACAACGCCACGGCGGCCACAACACCGGGCACCACCCGCCACCACACGCCGTTCCCTTCGAGCCCGGCGGTGGTGACGACGGAGGCCACGTCGAGCACCCACAACAGCGCCATGACCAACGCCAACGCGGTGAGCGCGGTACGGCGGGACAGCCGGGAGAGGGGCGCCTGGTCGTCCAGGTTCTGATGGTTACCACGGTCCAGATCTCGCACAACTCGCAGCGTAGGGGCGCCCGTTACCACCCGGCCTCGGCCGAAAGGACGACGTGAGGAGCTCGAACCGGTCGCCCGGCCGAGGCGAAGTGCCGTATACGAGGCGGCGGCCGCCACGGCAACCTCGGCGTGGCCCTCTCCGTGACCGCCTCGGCCCTCTGCACCACGCTCCTGTTCCTGTGCGTGGCCGCCAACTTGGGCTTCGGCGAACGCGCGGCCCACACCGACTGGCGCACCCCCGCGAAGTCCGGCCTCTCACACGCGGTGGCGATACAGGCCGTAGCGACCACGTTCATCAACGGCGAACCGGTGACGGTCATCGACGTCGCCGCACTCCCGGGACAGCAAGCCAGTCCCCCGCCCCCCGGCATGCCACGTTTCCCGAAGCCGGGCGAGGTATGGACCTCACCGGCACTGGGCGAACTTCCGGGACTGCGAGGGTTGTTGGGGCTGCCAGGGTCCAAACCCGCCACAGGCACGCCGGCCCGGACGGGTCGTGCGAGTCCCTCAGCTCCCCGGTGAGGAACTCCAGCCCGGCATCGCCCGCCTTCAGTTCCCCGGCGAGCGGGGCGAGTTCGATGCCACGGCCGAGCCGCCTGTGTTCGTGGTCGACGAGGGGGACGGCGACGCCGGAGGAGCGGATCCCCCCGACGAGCTTCACGGCGGCCGCCGGCTCGGGCCGCTCTGTGGCGCGGGTGGAGATCTTCGCCGAGAAGCCGCGCGTCACCCCGGCCTCGGCGAGGGAGTCGAGCTGTGCGTCGAGGGACTTGGCCGCCACGCCTTGCCGGGAAGGCGGTCCTGCCTCTGCGGCGCGGGTCAGCGCTGCGATCCGGATTCCGCCGCGGACACCCCTTCCGGTGCCATGCCCTCCGTGACGCCCAGCTCCTGGGTCCCCACGACAGACAGCAGTTCCAGCTGCTCGGCTCCCGGGCTTCCGGGCGGGGCGGTGAACCACAGCAGGCGTTGCCGACCGTCCTCGCTGAGGAGGTTGTAGCAGTCGAGTTCGATGACGCCGAGCATGGGGTGGACGATCCTCTTGTGGTCCATGCGGCGCACCGCGACGTCGTGGGTGTCCCAGAGGGCTGCGAACTCCTGGCTGCCGCGGCGTAGCACGGCGACCATCTTCGTGACCCCCGCGTCCCGGCCGCGCCGGGCGGCCGCTGCCTGGAGGTCGGCCACGAACACCCGGGAGTGGTGCGGGTGATCCTCGGGCGGGTAAATCTCGCGCGCCCGCGGGTCGGTGAACCAGCGGTACACCAAGCTCGCCGCCGGGCCGCGGCGTGCCGGGGACCTGCCGAGCAGGGCCAGGGCCAGGTCGTTTTCCACCAGGGTTTCGTGCAGGTCGGTGATGACGCGGGCGGGGGTGTTGGACAGCCGGTCCAGGAGTCCGAGGAGCGCGGGCTGCACGTGTGCCGATGGTCCGTGTGCTGACGGGGGGATCGGCCGTTCGGCCAGGTGGAACAGGTGGTCGCGCTCGTCGCCGTTCAGGCGCAGGGCTCGGGCGAGGGCGGCCAGGGTCTGGGCCGAGGGCTGCACGCCGTTCTTCGCGCTGCCGCGTTCCAGCTCGGTGTAGTAGTCGGCCGACAGCCCTGCCAGCTGCGCGACTTCCTCGCGGCGCAGCCCGGGGACGCGCCGGCGCGGGCCTTGGGGGAGACCGACCTCGGCGGGGCGGATGCGGTCGCGGCGCGTCCTGAGGAAGGCGCCGAGTTCTGGAAGGTTCACCCCTCCATGGTCGCTCGTACGCCGGAGCGCAGCCAGGGGGTGGCATCCCCTGGGTAGACGCAGCCCTGGCTAGGGATGGGGAACCGGCAGATCGTGGAGGACGCAGCAGGGCAACGGCAAGGCCGTAGCCCGCCCCCCTTCCACCACAGGAGTCAGCCATGCCTGTCCCCACTTCCCCCGGCGGGACCGCTGCCTCGGCCCAGCCCTCCGCCTCACCCCGTGTCGCGATCGTCACCGGCGGCTCGCGCGGCATCGGCCGCCGGACCGTCGGCCGGCTGGCCGCCGACGGGTACGCCGTCGTGGTCGGCTACGCCGGCAACCAGGACGAGGCCGAAGCCGCCGTGAAGGAGGCCGTCACCGGCGGTGGCCGGGCGATCGCGGTGCGCGCGGACGTCGCCGACGAACACGCGGTCGCGGCCTTGTTCGACGCGGCCGAAGCAGAGTTCGGCGGCGGCGACGGCGTTGACGTAGTCGTGCACGCGGCCGGGCGGATGCAACTGGCTCCGATCGCCGAGCTGGACCTGGCCGTCCTGGACGACCTGCACCGCACCAACATCCGCGGCACGTTCGTCGTCCTCCAGCAGGCCGCCCGCCGTGTGCGCCCCGGCGGCTCGATCGTGACGTTCTCCACGTCCGTGGTGGGGCTGGCCTTCCCGGGCTACGGCGCATACGCCGCCAGCAAGGGGGCGGTCGAGGCGCTGACGCTGATCCTGGCCCGCGAGCTGCGGGGCCGGGACGTCACCGCCAACACCGTCGCGCCCGGCCCCACGGCCACCGACCTGTTCCTGGACGGCAAGGACGAGGAGACCATCGCCCGCCTGGCCGCCCAGCCCCCGCTGGAGCGCCTCGGTACCCCGACCGACATCGCCGAGGTCGTCGCGTTCCTGGCCTCCCCGTCCGGCCACTGGATCAACGGACAGGTCATCCGCGCCAACGGCGGAATCATCTAAAACCGCCCGCAACCACCCCATCGATCAACGAAAGGCCCTGTCATGACGAACGACGAAACAGGGAAGGTCATCCTCGTCACCGGGGCCTCCAGCGGCATCGGGGCACTGTCCGTGCGTGCCCTGGCCCTCGCCGGTCACACCGTGTACGCGGGCATCCGCCAGATCGCGACCCGCAACGCGACCGCGGCGGCCGACCTGACGCGCTACGGCACCGACCACCGGGTCGACGTCCACGCCGTCGAGCTGGACGTCACCTCCCAGGACTCCGCCGACGCCGCGGTCGACCGGATCCTCGCCGAGCGCGGCCGGCTGGACGTGGTCGTGCACAACGCCGGGCACATGGTCCTGGGTGCCGCCGAGGCGTTCACCACCGAGCAGTTCGCGGACCTGTACGACGTGAATGTTCTGGGCACCCAGCGCGTCAACCGCGCCGCCCTGCCGACGTTGCGTGAGCAGGGCTCGGGGCTGCTGCTGTGGATCGGCAGCTCCAGCACCCGCGGCGGCTGCCCCCCGTTCCTGGCCCCGTACTTCGCCGCCAAGGCCGCGATGGACGCCCTGGCCGTCAGCTACGCCGCCGAGGTGCTCCCGTTCGGCATCGACACCGCGATCGTGGTGCCCGGTGCGTTCACCACCGGCACCAACCACTTCGCCAACGCGAGTGCCCCCGCCGACGCCGACCGTGCGGAAGCCTACGACCAGCGTCACCAACCCCTCATGGGCGATCTGGGCAAGCGCCTGGCCGCGCTCATCCCCTCGGACGCCGATGTGGCCGAGGTCGCCGAAGCCGTCGCACGACTCGTCGCGATGAAGCACGGCACCCGGCCTCTGCGCACCCACATAGACCCCAGCCGAGACGGCAGCGAAGTTGTCTCCGCGGTCGCCGACCGCATCCGCGCCGACTTCTTCCACCGCATCGGACTGGACAGCCTGCTCACCGCGGGCAGCTCCCTGTAACACCCCACTGAGAACACTGAGAAAAGGAACAACCAGCCATGCCTTTCGCGAACTTCAAGGTCCTCGAGAAGACCCTCACCCCGAAGCAGAAGGAGGAGATCGTCACCCGCACCACCGAGCTGTATGTCGAGCTCTACGGCGAGCGCGCCCGCGCCACCACCATGGTTCTGATCGAAGAGGTCCCCGACGGCGGCTGGGGCATCTCCGGCAACGTGCTGACCCTCGCCATGCTCGGCGGCGAGGCGGCACCGACCGACACCAGCAGCGCCTGACCGCACCGGCCGTCATTCGGCCAGGACAGCACCCTTGAAACCGAGGGCCCCCGGGTCGAGCGTCCGCCACACGGCCTCGTTCATCCGGGGGCCGGTGAGATCGGCGAAGCCCTTCAATGTGTCCCCGTACTCGATCGGTCGGCGATGTCCACCGAGGTACGGGGACGGGGCACGGCAGCGGCCGGCCCCAGGTCGAGCCGCTCGTCCATGTCCAGGCCGAAGGTGCCGTACGGGCAGACGTTGACGTCGGACCAGAACAGCGCGGTCAGGCCGCGCCGGTCCTCGTCGCTCGGCTTCTCCGCCCCGGCCGGCGCCGGCCAGGTAGTCGCACGCGAAGACCGTACGCACCGTACGCCCGAGTTCTTCGAGGGCCTGGGACCGCCGCGGGTGAAGCGCCGCAGGGCCTGCTCGGCCTCCGCGGCGGTGCCCGTGATGCGGGTGAAGTTGTCCGGGTGCGCGGTCAACTTCAGCAGGCTCCGGTGAGGTGAGAACCCGTTCGTGAAACCTCGCGAGCCTTCCACGCCGTCGCGGTGACTACTCCTTGTAGGCGTGCGCCTGGTTGTCGAGCCGCTGGTTCGCCCTCGCGGCGTCGTCCTTGGCCGCCTGGACGTCACTTCTCATAGCGGAGACGTCACTGCTCAACTGATCGATCTTGGCCGTCGGGGAGCAGAAAAGGCAGTCGTCACCGGGAACGGCGCCGGCGGTACCTGCGGTGCCCAGCAGTGCTCCAAGGGTGAGGAAGGTGGCGGCAGCAGCGGTACGGGTACGCATGCGGAACTCCGAGCGTCAAAGGCGGGGAGAACTCCACTGCACCTCACGACGCCACCGAACCAGAGCATGCACCCACCCGGCGGCGTGGCCGTCCCGCAGCGGCCGTCCCGCCCGAGCCACCTGCCGGCGGTGTCGGAGGGCGCCAGGAGGCGGCCGGTATCCCAGGGGCGGCGATCTTCACAGATCGGGGCCGATTCGAGGCGCCTCGGTGATCCCAATTCGCGTCACCGTAGCCACCCCGGCCCGGTATCCCTACTCATCCGGCTCGTTGCTCCTGGGCCACTTCCGAGCAACACTCCGGTCGCCGGCGAACTGCGCGCGAGCGACCTGGGCCGTAGCGTCGCGGCCGGGGCCATCGGCAACGCGTACGGGGAGGCGACCGAGCCCGGGACGACGCTCGAACCCACCGGGCTCAGGAAGTCTGCGGCCGAGGTTGCGCCGGCCCCGGATTCACCTCAACAGGTCAGGACCGCCCAGCCATTGCTGCGCGGCCCTGATCCTGTGCACCACAAGTCCTGTCGACGCCCGGCACGAGAGCCGCTCCCCTTGTCAGGGTGAGCAGCACGGCACCCATGGGAGGCGTCGGTCACCGCCGCGGCGTGCGCGATCCCTCGGGCAGGGCTGCGAGGTCAGGCCGGGTTGATGTTTTCGGCCTGGGGGCCCTTCTGGCCCTGGGTGACGTCGAACGTCACGACCTGGCCCTCCTGGAGTTCGCGGAAGCCCGAGGAGTTGATCGCGGAGTAGTGCGCGAAGACGTCAGGGCCGCCGCCGTCCTGGGCGATGAAGCCGAAGCCCTTCTCCGCGTTGAACCACTTCACAGTTCCCGTAGCCATGTCTCGCGCCTTCCAGTCGATGAACGCCTTCCACTCCGTGTGGAAGGCGGAGGTGATCGCCCTGGTCCCTGCGGCACAGCACAGCAAAACGCCCACGCCAAGAGCGTGGGCTATAGGGAATTCCGAACCACGACAGCTGACACAAACGCTACATGCCCACACCCCGCGTCACCAGAGAAAGCGATCACTCCGAACACCGGGACCGGGACCGGGACCGGGAGTACGGTGCCCGCCGATGCCGACGGGCACCCGTCTCAGGATGTGGCCGTCGGGTTCGGTGTTTCGGCGGCGCGGCGGTATTCGGCGTTGATGCGCTGGGCTTCTTCGAGCTGGTCTTCGAGGACGATGATGCGGCAGGCGGCCTCGACGGAGGTTCCGTGGTCGACGAGTTCGCGGGCGCGGGCGGCGATGCGCAACTGGTAGCGGGAGTAGCGGCGGTGGCCGCCGGTGGAGCGGAGCGGGGTGATCAGGCGGGCTTCGCCGAGGGCGCGGAGGAAGCCCTGCGTGGTGCCGAGCAGTTCGGCGGCTCCGCCCATCGTGTAGGCGGGGTAGTCGTCGTCGTCGATACGGCCGAACGAGTCGTCTGCTGTCATCTGCACCTCTCTGTGGAACGCGTCGAGGGGCCTTGGTGCCAATGGCACCAAGGCCCCGAAGGAACTGCTACACCATCTGCCGACCCTGATACTGCGCCGGCCCTCTGTTTCCGCAGACCCGACCGAGATGCCGTCGGGGCTGCTGGGATCGCGGTTGCTTGACCGGAGACCACCTCACTATCGATGTCCTGCGGTACCCGGGTTCAAAATGTCGGCCCGGGCGATCCTGATGGCGCTCGGCTCCTCCGTTCTTCCCTCTGGGATCAACTGCTTACAAGTGGGGTACTGCGCACTGCTGGTACTGCTGGTGATGCGTACTGCTCAGCGGCCTGTGACAGCACCGCTCTTCGGCAGCCAGCCCCGTCGCCCGTCCTGCGTCTGCCCTGGCTTGGAACCCCACTGCCGAACCTCCCGGTGCGCGCGTCCGCAGCCGACGCCTTCACCGAGGTGCTGCTCACTGACTTCACTGCTGGGTCCTGCGAACTGCACTTACAGGTACTGCCACCGCGTCAATCGCGGTCCTGCTCATGGCAGCCCCTGATCACTGCGGGCCACCCGGTCCGGTCGTCAGTCCCGTCGCCGTCCTGCAACAACCCTGGCTTCGCAACTCCACCACCGCACCGTCCTGCGAACTGCACCTGCGGATACTGCTCTGCCCGGCAGTTCGTGTCTGCCAGGCCCTGCTGTCTCTCTGAGCTACGAGAGAACCATAACCACGCCCCAGGGCCAATGTCTACTCCAACAAACACAGATTTCCGCGCGTTCGACAGTGAGGTAGTCGGCCTCGAACAGCGGCGGAGCAGGAGCATGGGGCTGTCACCGCCTGGTTAACGGGTCGCAGGCGGGGGCACAATGCCCGGCAGGCAAAACCGGACAACGATCCAGAGACCGGGGTGACCTGTTGAACACGATGAGCGTCAACGTCGCAGCTGCCCGCTCCGCGACATCCGTCGCCGGCACACGTGAAAGCGCCCGGGACTTCCTCGAAGGTCTCGACCATCCGATCGCAGCCGAGGCCGCCGACACCGTGATCCTGGTCGTCTCGGAGCTCGTCACCAACGCCCTGCGCCACGGCGGCGGCACCTGCACCCTGGAGCTGACCGCGCACCCGGACGGCATCGAGGTGGCCGTGTACGACCACAGCCCACAGACGCCGCGCATGCGCACTCCCGACCTGAACGGTGGCACCGGGGGCTTCGGCTGGCCCATGGTCAACCGCCTCGCCCAGGCCACCTCCGTGACCAGCCAGGCGGCCGGCGGCAAGACCGTAAGTGCTCTCCTCGCCCGGTAACGCCGGGACCTGGAAACGGTGCGGGTTACGGAAGCCGACCTTCAGCGACGCCGCGCGAGGCTCTTCCGCCCACGACTCCTCCCTGCTGGAGTGGCCGACCCCGGGCACCGCCCCCGCCGTCCCCGCGCTCTGTGGCCGCTCACGGCCGATACGGGCACAAGACGCCGACCAGCCGTAGCCGAGTTCCTCACGCACGCCACGCGTGTTGGCTTGTCCGGCTGCCGATGGAGCGCCGCGGGTGCCGGACAGCACGAGTCCCGGCAGCCAACGTGCTGCCGGGACCGGGATCAGGAGTGGCGCTCTACTTGGGCTTGATGGCGTCCTTGGCCTTCTCCTTGGCCGCGCGCAGGTTGCCCTTGGTCTCCTCGGCACGCCCCTTCGCCTTGAGGGACTCGTTGCCCACCGCTCCGCCGACGACCTTCTTGACCTTGCCCTTGGCCTGCTCGCCCTTGGCCTTAGCTTTCTCGTTCGCAGCCACAATCACTCACCCCTGCCTGTCTCGAATTGGGTTCGCCACCCCTCTTGCCGCAGATTCCACCTTCAAACCGGGCAGTTGCTGTACGGACTTTCAGTAGCGCCGGGCCGCCTAGAAACACATAAGATCCGCAGGAATGCAGATAGCTCCGCTGGGCACATGAAGGTTCGGAGGTTGATAACAATGGTTCCTGTTCTTCTTGTTCTTTTGCTTGCCCTGATCCTCTTCGGTGCCGGTTTCGCACTCAAGGCCCTGTGGTGGATAGCCGTCATCGTGCTGATCGTGTGGGTCCTCGGCTTCGTGATCCGCCCCACGGCAAGCGGTGGCAAGCGCGGCCGCTGGTACCGCTGGTAGGCGGCCACCAATCACGTTCTGACAGCTGACAGGTGTGGGCCCGGCGCCGAGGTGTCGGGCCCACACCTGTTCGTCCCCCTGTTACGGCCGGGACGAGAATGGCGATTCTGTCGAATCGGGGTACCTGCAGGTCATCGCCGGAGGTGCCTGTGACGCCAGAAACCATGGCCTCCAGCACAACACCTCCGGCCATCCATGCTTCTTTCCGATGCGAATGTGTGGGACCAGTCGGCCGGGGTAATCGGATTTCCAAAGATTTGAAGAGTCGTCACTGAACTCGATGACACCTGCACGACTCCGCTGTTCAACTGCGGGAGCAACAAAGAATCTCGATGAGGGAGCCGTTCTTTATGAGTGACAACATCTGGGGCTACCAGCCGACCACCGGCCACACCGCGGGCACCGACCTGATCGGATACACGGTCGAGGCCACCGACGGCAGCATCGGCAAGGTCGACAAGCACTCGGACGACGTCGCCTCCGCGTACCTCGTCGTCGACACCGGCGTGTGGATCTTCGGCAAGCACGTCCTGCTGCCCGCCGGAACCGTGAAGACGGTCGACCAGGCCGAGCGCAAGATCTACGTCGGCCTCACGAAGGACCAGATCAGGGAGTCCCCCGAGTTCGACAAGGACAAGCACGTCGGTGACGCCGGCTACCACGAGCAGGTCGCCAGCTACTACCAGACCCAGCGATGCGTCTGACGTCAGCATCAGCCCGGATGCGGGGCCGGCCGGAGATAGTCCGGCCGGCCCCGCTTCGGTCGTCCGGACCGTCGGCAAGGCCCCGCTCTCCCTTTCCTCATCGACGCGCGGCACACCACGCGCTTCCCTCGACAGCGAGGGATCACTCCTGGGGATCACCACCGACCCGCACCTGGCCACCTGGTATCTCCGCCTCCGCCCGCCGGGACCCCTGAGGCTCTGCACCGACGGCATCGCCGAAGTCCACGTCCACGAGAGAGCGTCAGGGACGCGACACAGGCGGATCGGAGGACCCGGTCCGACGGCAGCCGTCGGACCCGCTCTGAAATCACCTGGCATGCATCCTTGGAACCCGGGTAGGCCGATTGTTGTCGGCGGACAAGAAACCGGCGGCACGGAGTCTGGATCACACGGGAGGGGCCTGACATGACAGTGACGAAGACGGCAGAGGCACAGACCGGGGTGCTGCCGGAGATCGCGGACCCCTCACAGGTCGCACCCAAAGACGCCCGCCAGCTGACCAGGCTCTTCTTCGACCAGCTCGCCATCCTCGAAGAGGGCACGCACGAGTACCAGTACGCGCGCAACACCCTCATCGAAATGAACATCACGCTCGTCCGGTACGCGGCTTCGCGGTTCCGCAGCCGCGGCCAGGACGAGATGGAGGACATCGTCCAGGTCGGCACGATCGGGCTGATCAAGGCCATCGACCGGTTCGAACTCACCCGCGAAGTCGAGTTCACCTCCTTCGCCGTCCCCTACATCGTCGGCGAGATCAAGCGCTTCTTCCGCGACACCTCCTGGGCCGTCCACGTCCCCCGCCGCCTTCAGGAAGCCCGCATCCAGCTCGCCAAAGCCACCGAAGAGCTCCGCAGCCGGCTCGGCCGGACGCCCACCGTCAAGGAACTCTCCCAGCTGATGTGCCTCAGCGAGGAAGAGGTCAACGAAGCACGTCTCGCCTCCAACGGCTACAACTCGGCTTCCCTCGACGCCGCCATCAACTCCAGTGACGAGGGCGAAGCCGCACTGGCCGACTTCATCGGCCTCGACGACAACGCCCTCGAACTCGTCGAGGACTTCAACGCCCTGGCCCCCCTGATCGCCGAACTCGACGACCGCGAACGGCGCATCATC
The DNA here is from genome assembly GCF_042721125.1 of Streptomyces sp. NPDC058469. Lineage (NCBI taxonomy): Bacteria > Bacillati > Actinomycetota > Actinomycetes > Kitasatosporales > Streptomycetaceae > Streptomyces > Streptomyces sp. NPDC058469. Next base: position 57,710 of record NZ_JBHXME010000009.1, on the reverse strand, counting down.
CACATGCGGTTCGTCGACGAACTCACCCAGGCCCAGATCGGCGAACACCTCGGCGTCTCCCAGATGCACGTCTCCCGCCTCATCTCCCGCACCCTCGCCAAACTCCGCGCAGGCATGCTCGCCACCAACTGACCACCCCGGTCCGCAGCCCGCCCGCTGCTCACCGTCACCCCTGTGAGGTGGTAAGCGGCCCCGTTCCTCCGGCTCAGCCTGATCTTTAAGGTTCTTCGACGGGATCACCCTGGACCACACCACCGTCATCAATCCCCTGTTCGGCTTCCACCACGCCGAGAACTACCTGCGATCCGCGACCGCCGCCGCCACCATCGCCCCCTACCTCGAACGATGACCCGACACAGGAGACCTGTTAGCCACGTACGTACGCGGCGCTCGCCGTACCGCGCCCGGCGACCCCCACCACCCTGCGCCCATGCGCCGCCGCCTACAGGTGCTGTCCGCCCGTCTGTTGTGGCACCCGTACTTCTCCACCCCGGGCCGGACCCCGGCGGCGCGAGTCGAGCTGCGCCGCCAGGCCCGCGCTCTCAGGGACCGGCTGTGAACCGGCGCCCGGAACACCTAACCGAGCGGGAGGAGCAGATCCTCGCGGTCGTACGGCGCTGGATCGCCGAGCACGGCGAGGGCCCGTCGGTACGGGAGATCGCCGACGCCGTCGGGATGAAGAGCACCTCGTCGGTCGCCTACCACCTCGGCAACCTCGAAGGGGAGCTCGGAGCCCTGGTCCGCGACGGGCACGGCTGGCGAACTTGCCGCCTGGCGCGCTGACCTGGACGCGGCGGCGATGCGGTGGTTTCGTTCCGATGTTCCTCAACCCCCTGCCCCTGCTCGGCGAGTACTCGGCGAACTGGGGACGGCCTCCGGCGGCAAGCGGGTGCTGGAGACGGTGAAGCGGCTGTCAGCAGTCTCGCGGCGCAAGGTGAAGCCCAAGCCGCGGCTGCCCGCGCGATCAACCAGAAACTGACTCTGGAAGACCACTCGACCTGACCGAGGTCCTCACAAGTGACGCCGCAGGGCAACGCCTTGTAGGGATACAACAACGCCGGTGCGCCAACCCACACACACCCAGCGCACTCTTGGACACCGCCACTGCACGCCGACTGCACGTTTGGCCACCGGTCGGCCACCAGAGGCCACACCGCCGGGCCTCTCAGCCGACGCACCGCCCAGAAGCAAGGTCACACAAAAGCAAAAGCCCCAGGTCACGGCGAGTGAGTCCTGAGGCTTCGGCAGAGCCGCCTTCGGGATTCGAACCCGAGACCTACGCATTACGAGTGCGTTGCTCTGGCCATCTGAGCTAAGGCGGCGCGCTGTCCACACCATGGTGCGATCAGCAACGTCGGAAAGTCTACACAGTTTCCGGGGGTGCTCCGTACACCCCCCGGAAGCACCCCGGCACGCAGCCGCGCGGAGCTACGAGCACCGCTTCCCCACCCCCGGCGCCGTCCCCCGCAGCAGATACGCATCGATCGCGGAGTCGATGCACCTGCTGCCCCGCCCGTACGCGGTGTGGCCGTCGCCGACGTATGTGAGCAGGCGGCCCGAGGAGAGTTGATGGGCGAGGGACTGGGCCCAGCGGTACGGCGTCGCCGGGTCGCGGGTCGTGCCGACGACCACGATCGGGGCGGCGCCCTTCGCCTCGATGCGGTGGGGTTCGCCCGTGGCCCTGACCGGCCAGTACGCGCAGTTCAGGGAGGCCCAGGCGAGGCCGTCGCCGAAGACCGGGGACGCCTTCCCGAAGGCGGGGAGCGCCTGTTCGACCTGGTCGGCAGACGAGAACGCGGCCGGAAGATCGAGGCAGTTCACGGCGGCGTTGGCGAACATCAGGTTCGAGTAGCGGCCGTCGGCGTCACGCTCGTAGTAACTGTCGGAGAGGACGAGCAGCCCCGCGCCGTCGTTCTCCTTCATCGCCGACGTGAGCGCCTCGCGCAGCTGCGGCCAGGCCGCCTCGTCGTACATCGCCGCGATCACGCCGGTGGTGGCGAGCGCCTCGCCGAGCTTGCGGCCGTCGGCGTCGCCGGTGGGGACGGGGTGCGCGTCGAGCTTCTTGAAGAAGGCCTTGAGGTTCGTCCCGACCTTGGCGGGTGTCGTGCTCTTGCCGCCGAGCGGGCAGTCGGTCTGCCGTACACAGTCCTTCGCGAAGGACTGGAACGCCGTCTCGAAGCCCGCCGTCTGGTCAAGGTTCATCCGGCGCGCGGGGAGGGACGGGTCCATCGCGCCGTCGAGGACCACGCGGCCGACCCGGTCCGGGAACAGTCCCGCGTACGTCGCCCCGAGGAACGTCCCGTACGACGCCCCGACGTACGTCAGTTTCTGGTCCCCCAGCACCGCTCGCAGCATGTCCATGTCCCGCGCCGCCTCGACCGTGGAGACGTGGCGCAGGACGTCTGGCGAGTGTGCGCCGCAGCCTTCCGCGAACTTCTTGTACTCGCCTACGAGTTCGGTGGTCTCGCGCTGGTCGTCGGGGGTGGTGTCGGTCTGCGTGAACGTGTCCATGGCCCGCCCGCCGAGGCACTCGACGGGCTCGCTGCGGGCCACGCCGCGGGGGTCCATCGCGACCATGTCGTAGCGGGCGCGGACCTCGGCCGGGTAGCCGATCCCGGCGTACTGCTGGAGATAGCCGACCGCCGAACCCCCCGGGCCGCCCGGGTTCACCATCAGCGAACCGAGCGGTTTGCCCTTGCCGGTGGCCTTCTTGCGGGCGACCGCGAGCCGGATGTCCCCCGCGGTGGGCTTGGCGTAGTCCAGCGGCGCCTTCATCGTGGCGCACTCGAAACCGGGGACACCGCAGGTGTGCCAACTGAGCTTCTGCCCGTAGTACGGCGCCAGGGTGGACGGCGTCGACTGCGGCAGCGCGGCCAGCGCCACGTCCGCGGCCGGACTCGTCGCCGTCGTCGAACTCCCCGAGGAGCACGCGGACACGAACAGCGCGGCGGCGGCGAGCAGCGTGCCACCGGCCCTACGACTACGGCTGCGCTGGCTCCTGCTCCGGCGACTTCGACGGGCCTCGACCTCGCTGGGCTGACTCGGCTGACTGCTCCGGCTGGGCCGGCGAAGGGGGCGCCTGATGTGCATCCAGCGAGCGTAACGCTGCGCGATCACTTGAATGCCGTACGTGCGCGATCCACCCCGGACGAGTTACGCCGTCAACCTCACGCCCGATGAATCAGTCACCCTCCGGCGCATCAACGCGCCGCCCACACAGCCGCCCGCTCGACCCGCCCAACCCACTCGGCCCACTCAGCCCGTTCAACCCGCTCTCAGCGCCAAGGCCATCGCCTCCACCGCGAGCAGCGGCGCCACATTCCGGTCGAGCGCCACGCGGCACGCGCCGATCGCCTCGATACGGCGCAGCGTGGACTCCGGGGAACCGGCACGCGCGAGCCGCTCCAGCGCGTCCTCGGCATCCGCGTTGGCGATCGCCACCCGGGACCCGAACTGGAGCGCGAGGACATCCCGGTAGAACGCGGTGAGGTCCGTCAGCGCGAGGTCGAGACTGTCGCGCTGCGTACGCGTTCTCCGGCGCTTCTGCTTGTCCTCCAGGTCCTTCATCACCCCGGCCGTGCCCCGCGGCATCCGGCTGCCCTGGCCCCCGCCCATCGCCGCCTTCATCTCCTCGGTCTCCTTGTCGTCCACCTCCTCGGCCAACTGCTTCGCGTCCTCGGCCGCGGCATCCACCAACTCCTGAGCGGCCTTGAGACACCCGCCGACGTCCTCGACGCGCAACGGCAGCTTCAGTACGGCGGCCCGGCGTTCGCGCGCGGCCGGGTCCGTGGCCAGCCGACGGGCCCGGTCGACATGGCCCTGCGTGGCACGCGCGGCGGCCGCCGCCACGGCCGGCTCGACGCCCTCCCGCCGTACGAGCAGGTCGGCGACGGCGTCGACCGAGGGCGTGCTCAGGTTCAGGTGGCGGCAGCGGGAGCGGATCGTGGGGAGGACGTCCTCGATCGAGGGGGCGCAGAGGAGCCAGACCGTGCGGGGGGCGGGCTCCTCGACGGCCTTGAGGACGGCGTTGGCCGACTTCTCGTTCAACCGCTCGGCGTCCTCGACGAGGATCACCTGCCAACGGCCGGTCGCCGGCGAGGTGAAGGACTTGCGGACCGTGTCCCGCATGTCGTCGGCGAGGATCTGCGTGCCCACCGCGGCGACCGTGGTGACGTCCGCGTGGGTGCCGATCAACGCCGTATGACAGCCGTCGCAGAAACCGCAGCCGGGGCTGCCGCCGAGCGCTCGGTCGGGGCTCACGCACTGCAGCGCGGCGGCGAAGGCCCGCGCCGCCTGATTACGTCCCGCACCGGGCGGCCCCGTGAACAGCCAGGCGTGCGTCATCTTCGACGCCTCCGGCGGGGCCGTACCGGTGGTCGCCGCGGTGACAAAGGCGTCGGCGTCCCGGGCAGCGGCATCGAGCTGCTCGCTCACCTTCTCCTGCCCCACCAGGTCATCCCACACGGTCATGGGTCACCGGCCCTTTCGTCACGCTTCGGGTTACGCGATCCATTGTGCGGGCCACCACTGACAACGGGGGTCGGGGAGTGGTGCGGGGCGCTGGTTGGGGGCGGGTGCGAAGCGCGGGTCACCGCCCCCGCGCTGCCGTCAGCCCCGACGCCCTCGACCACGACCCCGCCCACGCCCGGTGTCGTCGTCATGCCCGAAGTCGCCGTCGTCGCGCGGACCGAGCAGTTCGTCGGCCAGCGAGGGCAGGTCGTCCAGGGGAGTCTCCTCGGCCCAGTCGGGGCGCGGCCGGCGCCGGGGTGTGCCCTGCTCGTCGACCTGGGGCAGCTCGCGTGTGCGGTCCTCGCCGTCGGCCTGGCCGGCCGGACTCTCGTCCCGGAAGAAACCCGCGGGCACCCGGTCCGACGGCCCCTGCCCACGCACAGGCGGCAGCACAGCGGTCTCGTCCGCGGCACCGGACGGTACGGGCGGCAGTACGGCCGTCTCCTCGGCAGCGGACACCGGCGGCAGCACGGCCGTCTCGTCCGCGGCCCCCGCAGGAGCGGGCGGTTGCGGCAGTTCGGCCGTCGTCTCGGAGTCACGCACCTCGGAATCGGACGCCTCGGAATCCCCGGACACCGGCCGCAGCACAGCCGTCTCGTCCCCGGAACCGGAGCTCACCGGTCGCAGCACAGCCGTATCCTCCGCCGACCGCCCACGCGCACCGGCACCCGGATCCGCACCCGGCTTCACCACCGGCGTCGGCACAGTCGACGCCTCAGGCCTGGCCTCCGGGGCAGCCGGAGCCGCAGGGGCCGTCGGCTGTCGAGCCGCCAGTTCCGCCGCGGCCGCCGCCTCCGCCGCCAGGCGGCGGGCCTCCTCGGCCGCGAGCAGGGCCGCCTCGGCCTTGCGCTGCTTCTCCCGGCGGCGCTCCTCGGCCTCTGCGCGCAGCCGGGCCTCGTCCTCGGCCTGCTTGCGCAGCCGGTCGGCCTCCGCCCTGCGGCGGGCCTCCTCGGCGGCGCGGGCCTCCTCCTCGGCGAGAAGGCGGGCCTTCTCCTCCTCGGCACGCCTGCGTGCGTCCTCGGCGCGCTGCCGGGCCTCTTCGGCCTGGCGCTCCGCCTCGCGGCGCTGGGCCTCCTCCAGCTCGCGCCGCTTGCGCTCCTCCTCCTCGGCGCGCAGCTGGGCGAGCTGCTCCTGGCGCTCGCGCTCCAGGCGCTCCTCCTCGGCCTTGCGGGCGGCCTCTTCCTCGGCCTTGCGGCGGGCCTCCTCCTCGGCGGCTTTGCGCGCCTCCTCCTGGGCCTTGATCTCGGCCTCGGAGAGCGGCAGGACCGTGTCGAGGCGGTGCCGGATCACCGTGGTGACGGCCTCGGGCTCCTGGCCCGCGTCGACCACCAGGTAGCGGCTCGGGTCGGCGGCGGCCAGGGTCAGGAAACCGGACCGTACGCGCGCGTGGAACTCGGCGGGCTCCGACTCCAGTCGGTCCGGCGCCTCCGTGAACCGCTCGCGGGCGGTCTCCGGGTCCACGTCCAGCAGGACGGTCATGTGCGGGACAAGTCCGTCGGTCGCCCACCGGTTGATGCGGGCGATCTCGGTCGGGGACAGGTCGCGGCCCGCGCCCTGGTAGGCGACGGACGAGTCGATGTAGCGGTCGGAGACGACGACCGCGCCGCGCTCCAGAGCCGGTCGTACGACGGTGTCGACGTGCTCCGCGCGGTCGGCGGCGTACAGCAGCGCCTCCGCGCGGTGCGACAGTCCCGCCGACGACACGTCGAGCAGGATCGACCGCAGCCGCTTGCCGACCGGTGTCGCCCCGGGCTCGCGGGTCAGCACGACCTCGTGTCCCTTGCCCCTTATCCACTCGGCGAGGGCCTCGGCCTGGGTGGACTTCCCGGCGCCGTCACCGCCCTCCAGGGCGATGAAGAAACCGGTGGTCGCGGGCACCGTGTCGGGGTCGTCGCCGCCGAGCAGCGCGTCGCGCAGATCGTGCCGCAACGGCACTCCCGCGCGGTCGTCGACCTTGGCAAGGACCAGCGCGGCGACCGGCAGCAGCAGGGCGCCGACCAGCATCAGCGTGAACGCGGCACCGCCGTGCGCGAACACGAACTTGCCGTTCTCCAGGCGGTGCGGGCCGATCAGCGCCGCCACCAGGGGGGCGATCAGCGCGCCGAGCGCCACCGCGACCCTGACGACCGCGTGCAGGTGCTCGGCCGTACGGGCCCGCCGGTAGTCCTCGGCCTCCTGGTCGAGCAGGGTGTGCCCGGTGTTCGCGGTCACGCCCGCGCCGATGCCGGCGAGCGCGACGATCAGCAGCACGGAGGTGACGTCCGGGACCAGGCCCGCGGCGAGCAGCGCGATGCCGGTGAAGGCGATCGCCAGCGTCAGCAGACGGCGCCGCGACAGCGTCGGCAGCAGGGCGGGCGCCGTACGGATGCCGACCACGACCCCGCCGGTCAGTCCGAGCACCAGCAGCCCGAAGGTCACCGGGCCGCCGTGCAGATCCTGGGCCTGGAGCACGGACACGGCGACGGCGGCGGAGATCGCCGCGGCGACGGCCGCGCAGGCGACCACGAGCAGCGCGATCGCGCCCGTACGGCCCTTGTCGACGCCGGTGCCCGTCCTGGGGCGGCGCAGGCCTTCGAGCGGCGACCGCGCGCGCGGGGTGCGCGTTCCGGGCAGTTCCAGGGCGGTCAGGACGGAGAGGGACGCGGCGAACAGTCCGGCCGCGACGTACGAACCGAGCGCGGCCTGGTGCTGGGCGAACCAGGCGACGCCCGTGCCCAGCAGGTTGTTGAGCAGGGCCGCTACGACGAGTGCGGCGGCCGCGAGGGGGATCGACACGAAGCTCGTGCGCAGCGCCAGCCGGCGCAGGGCGTCCATGTGGTCGGGCAGCGGCCGGACCGTGGCGCCCTCCAGCGGCGGGGCCGGCAGCAGGGCGGGCCCCGCGCTCTCGCGGCACACCGTCCAGAAGCGCTCGGCGACTCCGGTCACGAAGGCGGTCACCAGGAGCACGGCCAGTGCGTTGTCCGGAGTCCAGTCGATCCACAGCGGGGCGACGATCAGCAGCGCGGCCCGCAGACCGTCCGCGCCGACCATGGTCCAGCGCCGGTCGAGCGGCCCCTCCTGGGAGGTGAGCGAAGTGAGCGGGCCGAGCAGCACCGCCCCGAAGAGCAGCGTCGCCAGGATGCGCGCCCCGAAGACGGTCGCCACCGCGAACGCCACACCCCGATAGCCACCGCCGAAGGAGCCCTGGGCGATCGCCGCCTGGAAGGCGAGCACGACCAGGACCAGCAGGGCCAGGGTGTCACCGACACCCGTCACGAACTGCGCGCTCCACAACCGCTTGAGCTGCGGTTGGCGCAGCAGGGCGCGGACGGCACGCTCGCGGGAGTCCGCGACAAGGGCGTCGTCGGGGGCCGGCTGGTGGGCCGTTGGCTGCTCGGCTGGCGTCATGCTTTCAGCCTATCGGCAGCCACCGACAACAAGCCGCGCACGCCCGGACCTGCGCACGCCCCGACACCAAAGTGATGCCGGGGCGTGCGTTTCGCGAAGCCGAAGTGACCGAAGTGGAGGACGCGAAACCGAAGCCGACGGTCCGAAGCCGACGAGCCGGAGCCAACGAGCCCAAACCGAAGCCGAAGCCGACGACCGGTGGGCGGCTCAGTCCTCGGACGTCACCTTGGAGGTGGCCGTCTTCTTCGCCGTCGTCTTCTTCGCGGACGTGGTCGTCTTCTTCGCGACGGTCTTCTTGGCCGTCGTCGTCTTCTTGGCGGGCGCCTTCTTTGCCGCCGCCTTCTTCGCAGGGGCCTTCTTCGCCGTCTTCTTGGCGGGCGACTTGGCCCGCTTCTCGGCGAGCAGCTCGTAGCCGCGCTCCGGGCTGATCTCCTCGACGCTGTCGTCGGAGCGCAGGGTCGCGTTGGTCTCGCCGTCGGTGACGTACGGCCCGAAGCGGCCGTCCTTGACGACGACGGGCTTCTCGCTGACCGGGTCCACGCCCAGTTCCTTCAGCGGCGGCTTGCCGGCGGCCCGGCCGCGCTGCTTGGGCTGGGAGTAGATCTCCAGCGCCTCTTCGAGCGTGATCGTGAAGAGCTGGTCCTCGGTCTGCAGCGAGCGTGAGTCCGTGCCCTTCTTCAGGTACGGCCCGTAGCGCCCGTTCTGCGCGGTGATCTCGACGCCCTCGGCGTCCTTGCCGACGACGCGCGGCAGCGACATCAGCTTGAGGGCGTCGGCCAGCGTCACCGTGTCGAGGGTCATCGACTTGAACAGCGAGGCCGTACGCGGCTTGACGGCGTTCTTGCCGGTCTTCGGGGTGCCCTCGGGGAGCACCTCGGTGACGTACGGGCCGTAGCGGCCGTCGCGGGCGATGATCTGGTTGCCCGACTCGGGGTCGGCGCCCAGCTCGAAGTCGCCGCTCGGCTTGGCGAGCAGCTCCTCCGCGAGCTCGACCGTCAGCTCGTCGGGGGCCAGGTCCTCCTGTACGTCGGCGCGCTGGTGGTTCTCGGAGTCCTTCTCGCCGCGCTCGACGTAGGGGCCGTAGCGGCCGACGCGCAGCATGATGTCGTTGCCGACCGGGAAGGACGACACCTCGCGGGCGTCGATCGCGCCCAGGTCGGTGACGAGTTCCTTGAGTCCGCCCAGGTGGTCGCCGTCGCCGTTGCCGGCCTCGGCCGCGCCCCGCGCGTCGCCCTCGCCGAAGTAGAAGCGCCGCAGCCACGGCACGGCCTGCGCCTCGCCGCTGGCGATGCGGTCGAGGTCGTCCTCCATCTTGGCGGTGAAGCTGTAGTCGACGAGCCGCCCGAAGTGCTTCTCCAGGAGGTTGACCACGGCGAAGGACAGGAAGGACGGCACCAGGGCCGTGCCCTTCTTGAAGACGTAGCCGCGGTCGAGGATCGTGCCGATGATCGACGCGTACGTCGACGGGCGGCCGATCTCGCGCTCTTCGAGCTCCTTGACGAGGCTGGCCTCGGTGTAGCGGGCCGGGGGCTTGGTGGCGTGCCCGTCGACCGTGATCTCCTCGGCGCTGAGCGCGTCGCCCTCGGCGACCTGGGGCAGCCGGCGCTCGCGGTCGTCCAGCTCGGCGTTCGGGTCGTCGGCGCCCTCTACGTAGGCCTTCAAAAAGCCGTGGAAGGTGATCGTCTTGCCGGAGGCGCTGAACTCGACGTCCCGGCCGTCGGACGAGGTGCCCGCGATCTTCACGGTGACGGAGTTGCCGACCGCGTCCTTCATCTGGGAGGCGACGGTCCGCTTCCAGATCAGCTCGTAGAGCCTGAACTGGTCGCCGGTCAGGCCGGTTTCGGCGGGCGTGCGGAAACGATCACCCGAGGGGCGGATCGCCTCGTGCGCCTCCTGGGCGTTCTTGACCTTCCCGGCGTACACGCGCGGCTGGGCCGGGAGGTAGTCGGCGCCGTACAGCTGCGTCACCTGGGCGCGGGCGGCGGTGATCGCCGTCTCGCTCAGGGTCGTGGAGTCCGTACGCATGTAGGTGATGTAGCCGTTCTCGTACAGCTTCTGCGCGACCTGCATCGTGGCCTTCGCGCCGAAGCCGAGCTTGCGGCTGGCCTCCTGCTGGAGCGTCGTCGTACGGAACGGGGCGTACGGCGAACGTCGATACGGCTTCGACTCGACGGACCGGACGGCGAACCGCGTGTCCTCCAGGGCGACGGCCAGCGCGCGGGCGTTGGCCTCGTCGAGGTGGAGGGTGTTCGCGCCCTTGATCTGGCCCACGGAGTCGAAGTCGCGGCCCTGGGCGACGCGCTTGCCGTCGACGGCCTGGAGGCGGGCGACGAGGGTCGACGGGTCGCTCGCGTCACCTGCCCGGCCGGTCCCGAAGGTGCCGGTCAGGTCCCAGTACTCGGCGGAACGGAACGCGATGCGCTCGCGCTCCCGCTCCACCACGAGCCGGGTGGCGACGGACTGGACACGGCCGGCCGACAGGCGCGGCATGACCTTCTTCCAGAGGACCGGCGAGACCTCGTAGCCGTAGAGGCGGTCGAGGATACGGCGGGTCTCCTGGGCGTCGACCAGGGGCTGGTTGAGGTCGCGCGGGTTGGCGACGGCGGCGCGGATCGCGTCCTTGGTGATCTCGTGGAACACCATGCGCTTGACCGGGACCTTGGGCTTGAGAACCTCAAGCAGGTGCCACGCGATGGCCTCGCCCTCGCGGTCCTCATCGGTGGCGAGGAAGAGCTCGTCGGAGTCCTTGAGCAGATCTTTGAGCTTCTTGACCTGGGCCCGCTTGTCGGCGTTGACCACATAGATCGGCTCGAAGTCGTGTTCGACGTCCACGCCGAGGCGGCGGACCTCGCCGGTGTACTTCTCGGGCACCTCCGCGGCGCCGTTGGGAAGGTCGCGGATGTGCCCGACGCTCGCCTCGACGACATATCCGGGGCCGAGGTAGCCCTTGATCGTCTTCGCCTTGGCAGGGGACTCGACGATGACGAGTCGGCGGCCGCCGTGTGCGGTCTCGCTGGTCGGGGACAACTTCGCTCTTCTCTCCGGTCGACGCTGGGGCCTCCCCTGGGGCAAGCGGCTTCGGGGAGGAGCAGGTGCGTTTCCGCGTCGTTCGGCGAGAGTGCGTGCCGGATGGCGCGGGGACGTGCCTGCATCTCCCCGGGGTCGCTCGGTCCCGGGGTCGGGTCATGGTGACGCTGCGGAGTGTGACGGTACATCCCGCCCCCGTGTCAAACGGGGAAAGCCCGCAACGGCCACTCGAACGGTAACCCGACTACCGCCATTCCTGCCGCCCGGAGTCCCCACCGGCCTTTTCGGAGCCATCCGGAGGGTGATCTCCTGGCTGTCCGCCGATTGTCCGCGCCGCGGCTCCGGCGCGCTGCTCAGACGTGCAGGAAGCACCAGGTTCCGAGCAGCAGGGCGGCGACCGCGGCGAGGCTCGCGAGGGTCGCCGATGCGACCGGGTTCACACCCTGGGCAACAGGTTCGCGGTGCCGGACCCTGACCACGGTCCACAGCAGCAGCGCGCTTCCGAACAGGGCGAACACCAACCCCGCGAAGATCGCAGGCCCGCTCTCCATGCGTGTCCCCTCCCGACCGATACCCCGGTCCGGGAGGCTGGCACCCGGAGGCGACGGGCAGGCCAACCCCGGGTGAACGCGCGGCGGACAGCGCTCAGGCGGTCGTCCCCAAGGACGATATCGCCCCGGTCGTCCGGGACCGGTCGGCCTCCCCCACGGTGCACACGACCGAGTTGAAACCGGCCTTCCAGTTGTTCTCGTCGGACAGATACCCGAAGACGGAACGGTCGGCACCGGGCGCCCAAGTCGACTCGAACTTGCTGCCGCAGAGCTTGTTCCCCTGCCGCAGCGCCTCCTGGAACGCCATCGTCCTCGGGGCCGTCACGAAACCGATCACCTGGTCGGTGTGCTGATCGGCACAGTCGGTCAAGGTCGCGGTGAAGTACGTCTTGTGGTCGACGTACAGCCAGCAGTCGCCGATGCTCATCTCGGTGGTCCACACGTTCGACCCGGTGCTCCGGAAGCGCCCGATCTCACCGCCGATCGGCACATGCCGCCCGAGCACGAGACACGCCGTACCGCCCCCGGCCGCCCCAAAGCCCGCCTCGGTCGGCGTCAGCGCATAGACACCCGCGTCGGCCAGGGACCCGGCCGCCCCCTTCACCCTGCCCGCGCACCGCTCGGCCCCGTGGTCCCGCGCGTCGGCGAAGTCCCTCGCCGCGTCGACCGCCATCACCTGCCCGTCCGGATCGTCGTGCGCACAGCTCACGACCCTCAGATCGGGCCGCGACGCGAAAGCCGTCCCGGTCCACACCGCGTGCACACAATCCCCGGTTCGCAGCGCCTTCTTGAGCCCGACTTTCTCGCCGTACGGATACACGGCCCCGGCCGACGACGACGCCGACTCCGCGGACGGGGACGCCTTCTTGGTCGCCGCCGTGCCCTTGCCGTCGTTCTGCGAGGTCACGGCCCACACCCCACCGCCGACCACCAACAGAACGGCCACAACGAGGGCAACAACCGCCCCGACCGGCCTCCCCCGCCGACGCCCATGCGACGGCCCACCACCAACAGCCCCCGGTCCACCGGGATACGTCGGCCCCGGCCCGCCCGCGTACGGCGGCGTGATCGCACCGCCCTGATAGGCCTCCGGCCGGGACCCCGGATAGACGCCCTGGGCCCCCTGATCGGACCCCTCATAGGACATCGTGGGGCTGCTCGCATACGGATTCCATTGCCCGTACGACCCACCGTCGGGCGAACTGGCCTGCCCTTGGGGGGCGTATGGCGAGGCGGGGGGCGGCGGGGTGTTGGGGGTTGGCGGCGCACCGGGAATTTGTGGGGTGCCGGGGGGGTGCCGGGTGCCAGGAACCTGCAGGGCGCCTGGAATTGGTGGGGCGCCCGGGGTATTCGGGGCGCCGGGGGTGTACGGGGCACCTGGCGCGTGCGAGGTCCCGGGGACGAGCGGGGCGCCCGGCGCGTGCGGAGTGCCCTGGCTGTGAGGGGTGCCGGGGGTGTGTGGGGTGCCGGGGGTGTACGGAGTGTCCGGGCTGTGCGGGGCGCCGGGGACGAGCGGGGCGCCCGGCGGGTGCGGAGTGCCCTGGATATGAGGCGTGCCCGGGCTGCGTGAAATGCTGGGGATGTACGGAGTGCCCGGGGCGTGCGAGGCACCGGCGGCGTGCGAGGCGCCCGAAGTCTCCGGCGTCCCCAAGGCCTCCGGCGTCCCCGGAGTCCGCGGGCTGTCCGGGGTGGGCCGACCTTCGGGCGTGGAGTCCCCGAGGGCGTCCGCAGGCCGGTCACCGTGCGGCGCCGGACCCTGGTGGGTGGCCCCGGGCCCTCCCGGGGTCTGCGGGGCGTAGGGGCCGCCTACGTAGGGACCGCCCATGACGTATCCGGGCGGCCCGCCCGGGAGTTGGCCCCCAGACCCGCCCGGAGCTTGCCCCCGTGGCCCACCCGCGACATGGCCGGGCTGACCACTCCCGATGTAGCCGGGCGGACCGCTCTCGGCATCGCCGAACGGACCACTCTCCACGGAGCCCGGCGGGCTGCTCCCGTCCTGAGCGGACGAACCGCCCCCGATGTGGCCCGGCGGACCGCTCCCGACCTGACCGGACGCACCACTCCTGATCTGACCGGACGCACCGCCCCCGGCATAGCCAGGCGGACCGCTCGCGACATCGCCGGGCCCACTCCCCGCATAGCCAGGCTGACCACTCCCGACCTGACCGGACGCACCACCCCTGATCTGACCGGGCAAGCCGCCCCCGGCATAGCCAGACGGACCGCTCGCGACATCGCCGGGCCCACTCCCCGCATAGCCAGACTGACCACCCCCGACCTGACCGGACGCACCACCCCTGATCTGACCGGACGCACCGCCCCCGGCATAGCCAGACGGACCGCCCCCGATATGGCCGGACGCACCGTCAGCGACAGGCCCTGGCGGCGGATCAGCCGAGGGCCGGCCACCCTGTGCCGAGCCGAAACCGTCCGATGCCAGGCCGGAACCGTCCGGCGCTGGTCCGAAACCGTCGGGTGCCGGGCCAAGGCCGTCCGATGCCAGTCCAAAGCCCTCCGGCGGCGGCCCAAACCCTTCCGGCATCCGTCCAAAACCATCCGGTGCCGGGCCAAAACCATCCGGCGGCAGCCCAAACCCTTCCGGCATCCGTCCAAAACCATCCGGTGCCGGGCCAAGACCGCCCGGTGCCGGCGCGAAGCCCTCCGGAGGCGGCCCGAACCCGTCCGGCACCCGACCGAAGCCGTCCTCGTCCAGCCCCCGGCCAGGCCCGTCCCCGTCCGGCACCCGACCGAATCCACCCCCATCCGCCCCCCGGCCGAACCCACCCGCCGCCGACAAACCCCCCGCCGCCGCACCCCCCGTCCGCACCACCCGCTCCAACCCCCGCGCCACTACTTCCGGTGTCAACCTCAGCACCGGGTCCTTGACCAACAACCCCTGGAGTACCGGCGCCAGTTCACCCGCGCGGGCGGCCGGCGTCGGCTCCTCCCCCAGCAGAGCCGTGAGCGTCGCGAAGTCGCCGTGGCGGTCGAAGGGGCCGCGGCCCTCGACCGCGGCGTACAGCGTGGCGCCGAGGGAGAACAGGTCCGCGGCCGGGGTGGGCGGCTCGCCGCGGGCGCGTTCCGGGGCGAGGTAGCCGGGCGTGCCGGGGATGCCGGCGGTGGCGGTGAGGCGGGGTTCGTGCGACTCGGGCTGGAGGGCGATGCCGTAGTCGGTGAGCAGCACGCGCGCGTACGGATCGCCCGAAGCATCCGGCGCCAGAAGGATGTTGGCCGGTTTCACATCCCGGTGCAGGATGCCGATGCGGTGTCCGGCGGTGAGCGCGTCGAGGACGGCGAGCCCGATGCGGGCCACCCGGGCGGGCGGCAGCGGGCCCGAACGCCGTAGGACCGCCTGAAGGTCGACGCCGTCCGGGACGTACTCCATGACGATCCAGGGCAGTCCCTCGTGGATCACCACGTCGTGCACGGTCGCCACATGCGGATGGCCGCGCAGGCGGGCCGCGTGCCGGGCCTCACTGCGGGCCCGCGCGACGCTCCCCCACTCTCGGCTTCGCGCGATCGGGGGGACCCCCATCGCGCGCTCGCCCGCATCCCCCGCATCCCCCGAAACGTCCCGGTCGTCCCGGTCATCCCGGATGTCCCGGACGTCCGGCAGCGAGATCTCCTTGACGGCGACCTCGCAGGCCAACTCCTCGTCGTACGCGAGCCATACGCGCCCCGTGCCGCCCGCGCCGAGCATGCGCAGCAGCCGGTAGCGCCCGTTGACGACCCTGCCCTCGTCCTGGTCCTGCGTATCCCCGGCCATCACGCCTCCCCCGAGACGGCGCGCCTCCCCCGAGGACGCGTGGAACCTGTCTCCGAAGGTAGCCTCGCACCCGCCACTGACAAGAGGGCTTTTCCGTACCCATCCGAACAATCACGCCGGACAGGGACACATGCGGCTCAGTGGTACGGGCAGACCTCAGGCGTGACGGCCGCCGCCCGAGGCGTGACGCGCGGCGGGGACGGTCACCCGACCGGCTCCAGGAACCCCTGCTCCACCAGCAGCCGGATCTGCGCCGGCGTGCGGTCGCGGAGCAGGACCGGGTCCTCGCCCACGAGTTGGGCGATGGCGTCGAGGATGCGGCCCGCGCTCAGCGTGCCGTCGCAGACGCCGGCGAAGCCCGCGCCGACCGTGTCGACCTTGGTCGCCCGGCGCATGCCGCGATGCTGGCGCAGCACGACGTGCTCGGGGTCCTCGGCGCCGGGCAGCCCGACCTGTTCCTGGATGATCTCGGGGGCGAGCCTGAAGTGGGCGGCGAGCAGGGCCGCGTCGTCGTGGGCGCGCAGATAGTCGACGCGGTCGAAGTGCTCCCGCACGGTGTCGCCGAGCGGCTGCTCGACCGGGTGCGGCCACTCCTCGACGGTGATCGAGGGCGCGTCGGACCCCGTCCTGCGCAGCGTGATCCAGCCGAAGCCCACGGCCCTGACCTTGCGCGCCTCGAACTCGTCGAGCCACGCGTCGTAGAGCGCCTCGTACGCGGCCGTGTCGCCCTGGTGGTCGCCGGCGTCCCTGAGCCACAACTCGGCGTACTGCGTGACGTCCTGGACCTCGCGCTGCACGATCCAGGCGTCGCACCCGCGCGGCACCCACGAGCGCAGCCGGTCCTGCCAGTCCTCCCCCTCCACGTGCTGCCAGTTGGCGAGGAACTGCGCGAATCCGCCCTCGCGCAGCCGATCCCCCGCCTCCTGAACGAGCGACCGGCACAGATCGTCCCCGCCCATCCCGCCGTCGCGGTAGGTCAGCCGGGCGCCCGGTGAGATCACGAACGGCGGGTTGGACACGATGAGTTCGTACGTCTCGTCGTCCCGGACCGGCTCGAAGAGCGAGCCCTCGCGGAGGTCCGCGGCCGGTGCGCCGGACAGCGCGAGGGTGAGCGCGGTGATGTGCAGGGCGCGCGGGTTGAGGTCGGTGGCCGTCACGCGCGTGGCGTGCCGGGCCGCGTGCAGCGCCTGGATGCCGGAACCGGTGCCGAGGTCGAGCGCGGCGGAGACCGGCGTCCGTACGGTGATGCCCGCGAGCGTGGTGGACGCGCCGCCCACCCCGAGGACGACGCCTTCGTCCCGGCTGCCGATCCCGCCGGCCCCGCCGACCGCGCACCCCAGGTCGGACACGATGAACCAGTCCTCGCCGTCGGGCCCGCCGTAGGGCCGTACGTCCACGGTCGCGGCGACCTCGTGGGTGCCCACGGACACCAGCCACCCGCTCTCCACGCACGCGGCGACGGGCAGCACGTCCGCCACGCGTGCGTGCGGCACGGGCTGTTGGAGCAGGAACAGCCGGACCAGCGTCTCCAGCGGGGTGTCGCCTCTCGTCGCCCGGAGGGCCGGCACGGTCTCGCTGCGGGCCAGCGCCGCGTACGCGGGGGCGCCGAGCAGTTCGAGCAGTCCGTCGGCGGTGAAGGCGGCGCCGAGCAGGGCGTCCCGGAGCCGGGCGGCGACCTCCGGACGGTCGGATGCGGGCAGGTTGGGCAGGGTGGAGTTACTCACACCCCCATTGTGGCCGCTCGGACCGACACCGCGCGTGGCACGGACCGACAAGGCCGGTCGGCATGCGAAGGCCCCGGCACGCACGCGTACCGGGGCATCTTTCAGGTGCTGAAAGATCGCTGCCTACAGGGGACGCCGTTCCCCGGCCGGGGTCAGGCCGCCGACGACGAGGCCACCGGAGTCGCCGTCTTGCAGGCCTCCTGCTTGGTCATCGCCTTGCCGACATCGCCCTCTTCGAGGGTCTTCAGGGCGTCGTTGCCGCTCGTGCTGAGCTTGTCGAGCGAGGTCGCGATGCCCTTGAGGCCGTCCGCGAACTTCGCCTGGTCCTTGGTGTTCAGCACGTCCACCTGCTTCTTCAGGGCGGCGTACGACGTGGAGATGCCGTTGAGCTCCTTGACGGCGTCCTGCTGCTTCTTCGCGCCGTTGTCGACGTCCGGTGCCCCGGCGGTGTTCACGGCGGCCCCGATCGCCTTGTAGGCGTCGGACATGTCCTGGAAGGCCTGCGAGTCGGTCTTCTGCACCTCTTCCGGGGTGCTGTTGTCCGAGGTCTCCTTCTGGATCGCCGTGTTGGCGGCCTCGATCTTCTTCGCCTGCGGCTGCACCGCGACGCAGACCTGCTTGGCCCAGGCGTCCAGCTTGGCGGCGCTGTCGTCGCCGCTGCCGCCGCATCCCGACAGCGCCAGTACCAGTACCGCACCGCCGGACAGTGCGGCCGCGAGCTTCTTGTTCACCGGGTTGGTCCCTTCCATGGCTCTCGGCCCCGGAACATACACGGCGGACGGACCACGCCTCCGGGCCTAAGGTCCGATAGGCGACCTTTTGAAGCCATTTGCACCAAGCGAGAGAAGGCTCACGACGAAGGTCTGAACACGACAGAACGGGCGGGCGGCGCCCACAACTCGCGCCAGCCGCCCGCCCGTTGAGCCGAGCCTCGTAGGACCTCCGGCCCGAGCCCCGTAGGACCGCCTACGAAACGACCGCCGGATCCGCCGACTTGGCCGGCCGCTCGGCGTCGTCCTCGTCTCCTACGGCGATCCCGCGCCGCTTGGAGATGTACACCGAGACGGCGATGACGAGGAACGCGAGCACCGAGATCGTGATCCGCACCCCGATGTTCTTGTCGTCGCCGTAGCTGAACTTGATGACCGCGGGCGCGATGAGCAGCGCGACGAGGTTCATCACCTTCAGCAGCGGGTTGATGGCCGGTCCCGCGGTGTCCTTGAACGGGTCGCCGACCGTGTCGCCGATCACCGTGGCGGCGTGGGCCTCGCTGCCCTTGCCGCCGTGGTTGCCGTCCTCGACGAGTTTCTTCGCGTTGTCCCAGGCGCCGCCCGAGTTCGCGAGGAAGACCGCCATCAGCGTGCCGGTGCCGATCGCGCCCGCCAGGAACGAGCCGAGCGCGCCGACGCCGAGCGTGAACCCGACCGCGATCGGGGTGAGCACGGCGAGCAGACCGGGCGTGGCCAGCTCCCGCAGCGCGTCCTTGGTACAGATGTCGACGACGCGGCCGTACTCCGGTGTCTCGGTGTAGTCCATGATCCCGGGGTGTTCGCGGAACTGCCGCCGCACCTCGTAGACCACGGCCCCGGCGGACCGGGAGACCGCGTTGATCGCCAGCCCCGAGAAGAGGAAGACGACCGCGGCGCCGACGATGAGACCCACCAGGTTGTTGGGCTGGGAGATGTCCATCATCAGGTTGAGTGGTGCGCCGGGTCCTGAGACCTTCTCGCCGACGTCGTTGGCGGCGGTGAGGATCGCGTCCCGGTACGACCCGAAGAGCGCCGACGCCGCCAGGACGGCGGTGGCGATGGCGATGCCCTTCGTGATGGCCTTGGTGGTGTTGCCCACCGCGTCCAGGTTGGTGAGCACCTGCGCGCCCGCGCCCTCGACGTCGCCGGACATCTCGGCGATGCCCTGCGCGTTGTCGGAGACCGGCCCGAAGGTGTCCATGGCGACGATCACACCGACCGTGGTGAGCAGACCGGTACCGGCCAGTGCCACCGCGAACAGCGCCAGCATGATCGACGCACCGCCGAGCAGGAACGCCCCGTAGACCGCGAGACCGATCAACAGGGCGGTGTAGACGGCCGATTCGAGGCCGAGGGAGATACCGGCGAGGATGACGGTGGCCGGGCCGGTGAGCGAGGTCTTGCCGATGTCCATCACGGGACGGCGGTTCGTCTCCGTGAAGTAGCCGGTCAGCTGCTGGATCAGGGCGGCGAGCACGATGCCGATGGCCACGGCGACGAGCGCGAGGATCCGCGGGTCGCCGTCCTTGCCCTTGATCGCCGCGTCGGTGACGCCGTCGAGGCCGGCGTACGACGACGGCAGATAGACGAAGACCGCGACCGCCACCAGCACGAGCGAGATCGCCGCGGAGATGAAGAACCCCCGGTTGATCGCGGACATGCCGCTGCGGTCGGTCCGGCGTGGCGCCACCGCGAAGATGCCGATCATGGCGGTGATCACACCGATCGCCGGCACGAGCAGCGGGAAGGCGAGCCCGGAGTCGCCGAAGGCCGCCTTGCCGAGGATCAGCGCGGCGACCAGCGTCACGGCGTACGACTCGAAGAGGTCGGCCGCCATGCCCGCGCAGTCGCCGACGTTGTCGCCCACGTTGTCGGCGATGGTCGCGGCATTGCGCGGGTCGTCCTCCGGAATGCCCTTCTCGACCTTGCCGACCAGGTCGGCGCCGACGTCGGCGGCCTTGGTGAAGATGCCGCCGCCGACCCTCATGAACATGGCGATGAGGGCGGCTCCGAGGCCGAATCCCTCCAGCACCTTGGGCGCGTCGGCCGCGTACACCAGCACCACACACGAGGCGCCCAGCAGGCCGAGCCCCACCGTGAACATGCCGACGACGCCGCCTGTGCGGAAAGCGATCTTCATTGCTGTGTGCGAGACGGCGGTGAGATCCTTTTCCGGCTCACCCTCCGCCGGGGTCGCTTCCCGGGCCGCCGCGGCGACACGGACATTGCTGCGTACGGCGAGCCACATGCCGATATAGCCGGTGGTCGCCGAGAACACCGCACCGATCAGGAAGAAGATCGATCGTCCAGCGCGCTGATTCCAGTCGTCCGCGGGGAGCAGCAGAAGCAGGAAGAAAACGATCACGGCGAATACGCCGACCGTGCGCAACTGCCGTCCCAGATAGGCGTTGGCGCCCTCCTGGATCGCCGTCGCGATCTTCTTCATGCTGTCGGTGCCCTCGCCGGCCGCGAGTACCTCGCGGACCAGGACGCCCGCGACCACGAGTGCCGCCAGTGCCACGACGCCGATCACCATCACGAGGATGCGGTTGTCGTCGGTCAGAACTGCTGCTGCGAAGGTTGTGGGGTGATCAAACTGCTGAGGGGTAGAAAGCCCCGCCATTCGTCCTCCTTGACGCCTGTGCTGAGCTCAAGATGTGGACGGATTGTAGGTACCCGGACCTGATCAAAACAGTGCGCGGCAAACGGAATTGGCCTTCGCATAGTAATGCCTTAAAAGCATTGACGCTTGATCAAATTATCGGGGCAGCGATCGAAGCAATGATCGGGACGCCGATCTGCATTGATCGTGAATTGATTCACGAATTCTTTCGCACCGGAGACGCACGGTCGCGGCGCTCTCCCGGAAATGCCGAAGGGCCCTGCTCAGCAGGGCCCTTCGGCTGTGATGTACGGCGGTTCTCAGGAAAGCGTCGTGGCCGGCGGGGTCGTCGGCCAGGTCATACGGATCGATCCGCCGTGCTCCCCCGCGGTGACCTCGACGTCGTCGACGAGCCCGCTGATGACAGCGAGACCCATCTCGTCCTCCTCGGTCTCCGCGTCCGGATCGTCGCCCAGGGACCCGGGCGCCTTGTCGCCGGGAGCCGAACGTGGTGCCTCGTCGCCGACCTCGATGGAGAACTGCTTCTCCTCCTCGATCAGCAGCACCTTCACCGGGGCGGTGATTCCGCTGCTCTGGTGCAGCCCGACGGCACGGGTGCAGGCCTCGCCGACGGCGAGTCTGACCTCGTCGAGTACGGCCTCGTCCACTCCGGCCCTGCGCGCCACCGCTGCCGCCACCAGTCGGGCGGTCCTGACGTGCTCGGGCAGCGCGCTGAAGCGGAGTTCAACGGTGGCCATGCATCCCCCTCGGGACTACGGGCGTGCTGTCGGAGGGCCGGGCCGCCGAAAGCCCGGTCCACCGGTCGTCTATACGGCCGATCGGGGAGCGGTCACACACCGCTCCCGGAACGGTCGGTCAGTCGGTGGCCGCCACCGCTTCCTCGACCGAGGTGTGAATCGGGAACACCTTGGTGAGGCCGGTGATACGGAAGATCTTCAGAATGCGCTCCTGGTTGCAGACCAGGCGCAGCGAGCCCTCGTGGGCACGCACCCGCTTCAAGCCGCCGACCAGCACACCGAGCCCGGTGGAGTCGAGGAAGTCGACTCCCTCCATGTCCACGACGAGGTGGAAACTCCCGTCGTTCACCAGCTCGACCAGCTGTTCGCGCAACTTGGGCGCGGTATATACGTCGATTTCGCCACCGACCTCGACGACCGTACGATCGCCGACGGTACGGGTCGACAGGGACAGGTCCACGGATCCTCCAGCACCTTGCTATCGAGCGGTCATCCCATGGGACACCTCGGCAGAGCCCCCAGGACGGTTCGCCAGCCGCGATGGCATTCAATCACTTACCGCAGGGCGTGCACGACGCCTTGGCTCCATTGTCCGTCACGCCAGTGACACACTCGGTGCCGATGGCCAAGAATCAGCGAACCGATCGCCCCTCGGCGGACCCCGTGTCCGGCCTCTCGCCGAGCACGGTTCTGGACCGGCTGGCGTCGGGACCGAGCCGGGCTTCGCGCATCACTCATACGGAGCACTTGCCCCCGCGCGAGGGCCGCCATGCCGTCTGGCCTGACCGGATTCGCGCCGAGGTGATCGCCACCGTCCAGGAAGCCGGTATCGAACACCCCTGGGCCCACCAGGCACAGGCCGCCGAGCACGCCCTGGACGGCGAGTCAGTGATCGTTGCCACAGGCACCGCCTCGGGCAAGTCGCTGGCTTATCTGGTACCGGTCCTCTCGGCGCTCCTGGACGGCTCCGAGGCGCCGAACGGCCGCGGCACCACCGCGCTGTACCTGGCGCCCACAAAAGCCCTGGCAGCCGACCAGCTCCGCTCCGTGAAGGAACTTTCACAACCTCTGGGCAATGCCGTTCGCCCGGCCGTGTACGACGGCGACACTCCGTTCGAAGAGCGCGAGTGGGTCCGCCAGTACGCCAACTACGTCCTGACCAACCCCGACATGCTCCACCGGGGCATATTGCCCTCGCACCCGCGCTGGTCCTCCTTCCTGAAGTCCCTGAAGTACGTCGTCATCGACGAGTGCCACACCTACCGGGGCGTGTTCGGCTCCCACGTCGCCCAGGTACTGCGCCGGCTGCGCCGCCTCTGCGCCCGCTACGGCTCCTCCCCCGTCTTCCTGCTGGCCTCCGCCACCGCCGCCGAGCCCTCGGTCGCGGCCCGCCGCCTCACCGGCCTGCCGGTGGTCGAGGTCGCCGACGACGCCTCACCCCGCGGTGAACTGGTGTTCGCCCTCTGGGAGCCCCCGCTCACCGAGCTGCACGGCGAGAAGGGCGCCCCGGTCCGCCGTACGGCCACCGCCGAGACGGCCGACCTGCTGACCGACCTCGCCGTGCAGGGCGTGCGCTCGGTGGCCTTCGTACGGTCCCGGCGCGGCGCCGAGCTGATCGCGCTGATCGCCCAGGAACGCCTCGCCGAGGTCGACCGCTCGCTGTCCCGGCGGGTCGCCGCCTACCGCGGCGGCTACCTCCCCGAGGAACGCCGCGCCCTCGAACGCGCCCTCCACTCCGGCGAGTTGCTCGGCCTCGCCGCCACCACCGCCCTCGAACTCGGCATCGACGTCTCGGGGTTGGACGCCGTACTGATCGCCGGCTACCCGGGCACCCGCGCCTCCCTGTGGCAGCAGGCGGGCCGCGCCGGACGGTCCGGGCGAGGGGCGCTGGCCATCCTGGTCGCCCGCGACGACCCCCTGGACACGTTCCTCGTCCACCACCCGGAGGCCCTGTTCGACCAGCCGGTGGAGTCCACGGTCCTGGACCCGGACAACCCGTACGTCCTGGCCCCGCACCTGTGCGCGGCGGCAGCCGAACTACCGCTCACTGACGACGACTTGGACCTGTTCGGCCCGGCGACGGCGGACCTGCTGCCGCAGCTGGAGGCCGCGAAGCTGCTCCGCCGCCGGGCGAAGGCCTGGCACTGGACGCGCCGGGAACGGGCCGCCGACCTCACCGACATCCGCGGCGGGGGCGGAAACCCGGTCCAGATCGTCGAGAACGGCACGGGCCGCCTCCTGGGCACGGTCGACGAGGCCGCCTCCCACGCCACCGTCCACGAGGGCGCGGTCCACCTCCACCAGGGCCGCACGTACCTGGTGCGTTCCCTGGACCTGGAGGACTCGGTGGCCCTGGTCGAGGAGGCGAGTCCGCCCTATTCGACGGTCGCCCGCGACACCACGGCGATCTCCGTCCTGGAGACGGACATCGAAATCCCGTGGGGCCAGGGCCGGTTGTGCTACGGCTCCGTCGAAGTCACCAACCAGGTCGTCTCCTTCCTCCGCAGACGTGTCATCACCGGTGAAGTCCTGGGCGAGTCGAAACTCGACCTCCCTCCTCGTACGCTCCGCACCCGCGCCGTGTGGTGGACGGTCACGGAGGACCAGTTGGACGCGGCCCGCATCAACCCGGAGATCCTCGGCGGCGCCCTGCACGCCGCCGAGCACGCCTCGATCGGCATGCTCCCCCTCTTCGCCACCTGCGACCGCTGGGACATCGGCGGCGTGTCCGTACCCCTGCATCCGGACACACTGCTCCCCACGGTCTTCGTCTACGACGGCCATCCCGGCGGCGCGGGCTTCGCCGAGCGCGCCTTCCACACCGCCCGCGCCTGGCTCACCGCCACCCTCCAGGCCATCGCCTCCTGCGAATGCGACGCCGGCTGCCCGTCCTGCATCCAGTCCCCCAAGTGCGGCAACGGCAACGATCCGTTGCACAAACGAGGGGCTGTGCGGCTGCTGACGGAGCTTTTGCGGGAGGCGCCGGAGGTTGTGCGAGAGGTGTCGGGGGGTGCGCGAGAGGTATCGGAGGAGAAGGTGGGCGGGGTTTAACGGGCGGTCGCGGCATCGGCGGGCTGCGGCTCAGGGTGCGGCTGCGGCTGCGGCTGCGGCTCAGGGTGCCGGTGGTGCGGGCGCCAGTGGAGTGGCAGGCGCCCGTGGTGCAGGGACCGGCGGAGCAGCAGGCACCGGTGGTGCAGGGACCGGCGGAGGAGCAGGCACCGGTGCCTCAGGGGGCAGTGCAGGCACCGGTGGCGGTACCGGCGTCGCAGGTCCGGCCCGTGACCTGACCTCCGACGCGAACGGTCCCCGGCCCGCCGACGCCGTCACGTCCGACGTCTCGCCCACGACCGCGCACCGCACAAGACGCGTCCCCTGCGCCCGCGCCACCCGGTGCGCCAGGGCGCAGGACCCCGCACCGCCCTCCGCCCAGTGGTCGGCCGCCGCGAGCGCCGCGAGATCCGCACCACCGGCCGCACGGTGCCGGGCCACGACGGCCTGGCCCAGGGCCAGCACGATCCCGAACACCACACACATCACGGCCATCGCACCGAGGCTCCACACGGTGGCGGACCCACGATCCGAGTGACGGGATCTCATACGCCGCCCCAGAACCGGAATCACGCGCCCCACGGCCGGAATCACATCCCACAGGGCCCGGATACGACACCTCACGGTCCCGCCCTCCCCTCGCCCACCGTCTCCTCCGCCAGCGCCACGGCCTCCTCCCGCACTTCGAAGGGCAGCCCGCTCAGCACCGGCGGTTTCGCGACCACGACCACATGGACCTGGTCGCCCTCCCGGCCGACCGTGACCTTCGCACCACGCGGGGCCGTGTCCCGGACCACCTGGACGACCGCGTCGGCCGGGTCCTGCCGAGCCGCGGCCCGGGCGCCCGAGCGGGCCGCGTCCACGCACTGGATCTGCGCGGCCATCACCAACAGCCCCCACACCAGCGCCATCGCGAACATCACCAGCACGGGCAGGACCACGGCCGCCTCCGCCGTCACGAACCCCTCGTCCCCGCCCCGGCGTTCACACCTTCGCATCGAGGGCCCGCTTCACGATGCTCTGCAGCTCCGCGCTGACCGCCCCGCTGGTCACCACCTTGTAGAGCACCACCGCGAACGCCACCGCCGCGACCAGCCCCATCGCGTACTCGGCGGTGGCCATCCCCGCGTCCCCGCGCGCCACGGCACCCAACCGAGCCCGTACCCGCACCGCTCGCACGGCCCGTACCCCTACTGCCTGCATTGCCTGCACTGCCTTGTACATCTCAACCCCCGTGAGGTTCCTGTCGGTTCACTTACTCGTTCGGTCGGCCGCTGAGGTTCAGCTGTCGCCCGTCATACGTCAGTCGTTGGTCGTCGTACGTCCCTCACCGCTCGCTCCTCCCGTCAGCCACCACCCCCTCCCACCGCCCCGCCGGCGAGCCCGATCACCACAGGCAGTACGCCGACCGCGATGAACGCGGGCAGGAAGCACAGCCCCACCGGTGCGGTGATCAGGACGGCCGCCCGCCGGGCCCGTGCCGTCGTGGTGCGTGTCCAGTCGGCGCGGGCCTCCGCCGCGAGCCGTGCGACCGGTCCGGCGGCGGGGAGCCCCGACTCGTCGGCCCGTTCGAGCAGCCGGGCCAGCGGGCCGGCGCCCGGAAGCACGGCCAACCTCCGCCAGGCGTCCGCCGGTTCGCCACCGAGCCGTACTTCCGCCGCCGCCCGCGCCAGGCGTTCCCCCACGGGCCCTGCAAGGGCCTCTCCGACGGCCTGGGAGGCGATCACCGGCGAGGCTCCGGCGGCGATGCAGGCGGCCAGCAGATCGGCAGCGAGCGGGAGTTGGCGGGCGGCGGTGGCCGCGTCGCGCTCGGCGACGGTGTCGTCGGCCGCCTGCCGACGCCGCCACTGCCACAGCCCGACCGCGACGACCACGCCCACCACGACCCCGGCAGCCCCACCGACCAACACCCACCCGGCACCCACCACACCGACCGCGGGCAGCCACCGCCGCGCAGCGTCCCGAGCCTCGAACCACCGCCCGGCAGACGCCACTTCCCGAGCCTCCCGAACTTCCCGAAGCAGCAGCCCGGCCAGCCGTCGCCGCGCCCTCCGCTCACACCGCACCCCGTCCAGCCACCGCACCAACCACCCCACGACCAACCCGGCCCCCAAGACCACCCCCAGCCTGTGGACAACTTCCGCACTCACGCCGCCTCCTCTGTCTGACTCATGCCAACTTCCGCATCCGCACCCACACCGCTTCCGGCTCTCACCGAGCGCCCGATCCCGTCAAGCCCGCCGCCGACCCCGAATCCCAGCCGCCGTTCCGTCGCGCCGCCGCACGGCTCCCGCACGCGCCCGGCCCCGCTCATGCCACCCCCGCATCCCAGCCACCGACCCATCACGCCCTCGTACAGCCCCGGCCCAAAACGGCTCCCACGTCCTGGACCGAGCCGAACACCGACATCCACTCCCGCGGTCACCCCGCCCCCGCCGCTCACGCCGTCTCCACCCCCCGCACGATTCGCAGCGCCCACCACAACCCCGCGCCCTCCAACAACCCCCCGACCACCAGGCACCCGAATCCCGCCCCGCTGTGCAGCAGCACCCGCAGCGGATCGGCACCCATCGCCGCGCCCAGCAGCAGCCCGAGGACCGGCAACCCGGCGAGCATCACCGCGGTGGCCCGTGCCCCCGCCAACTGGGCGCGAAGGTCGGCCCGTTGGTCCCGGTCGGCACGCAACGTCCCTTCGAGCCGGTCGAGTCCCGCCGCGAGCCCGGCGCCCTGGTCCACGGCGACCCGCCAGCACGCGGCGAGCCCCAACAGCCCGTCCGCGCCCGGCTGTCGTGCCGCCGAGGTGAGCGCACCCGGCACGTCCCCGCCGAACCGCGCCGCCGCCAACACCCCGGCCTGCGCCTCACCGAGCCCGCCGGAGTCATGCGCCGCCCGCAGCAAGGCCTCCCCAGGCTGCCGCCCGGCACGTACCTCTCCGGCGAGCGCCGAGCACAGCGCGATCACCGCGTCCCCGCGCACCTCCCGCGCCCGCCGCGCCTCCCCGGCCAACCGCACCCGCCGTAGCAACGGCACCCCGGCCGCCCCCGCGACGACCGGAATCACCGAGGCCCCCAGCACCGCCAGCACCAGTCCGACGCCCAGCGCCCACCACTCGGCCCGCAACCGGCCCCGGATGCGCCGCAGTTCGTCCACGGCCCGCTCCCACGAGGGCGGCCCGGCGCCCACCACCCCACCGCCCGCGAACAGCAACTCCGCCCGCCGCGCCCCGGGTTGCCGCCCACCCATCAACCAGACCAGGCCCCCGACACACACCGCGACCACCCCGACCGACACCTCACCCATCCCCACGCCCATCACCACTCCCGTTCGCTGTCGCCCGTCCCGCACGACACTCCTGACCACTCCCGCGCCGCCGGCCGTCCGCACGACGCCCACGCCCACTCCGGCTCACCCGCCGCCCGCCCGGCACGGCGCCGATGGCCACTTCCGCCGACCAACACCCGCCCCACACGCGCCTCCCGTCACCGCTCCGGCCCACACGCCGGCCATCCAGCAGGGCACCCATGACGACTCCCACATGCCGACGCCCGCCCCACCCACGCGCCCATCACCGCCCCCCTCACTCGCCGGCCGCCCACCCCGCCCGCCGACCTCCGTCCCACTCCAGCTCGCCAGTGCGTGCACATCCCGCCTAACCCCCGTCAACCCCACCCCGAATCAACTCCCGCAATCGCTCCCACCCCCGCTCGTACGCGAACGCCTCCACCCCCCACCGCAGCGCCGGCACCGTCCGCACCAGCCCCGACGGGTCCCGCTCCAGGACATGGACCTCGGCGATCCGTCGCCGCCCGGTCCGGTCCCGTACGAGATGCAGGACCACCGACAGGGCTGCCGCCAACTGGCTGTGCAGCGCGGCCCGGTCGAGGCCGGCGGCCGTGCCCAGGGCCTCCAGGCGGGCGGGAACATCGGCCGCCGCGTTCGCGTGGACGGTCCCGCAACCGCCCTCGTGGCCCGTGTTGAGCGCGGCGAGCAGGTGGACGACCTCCGGGCCGCGCACCTCGCCGACGACCAGCCGGTCCGGCCGCATCCGGAGTGCCTGGCGGACCAGGTCCTGGAGCGTGACGAGCCCGGCGCCCTCCTGGTTCGCGGGTCTGCTCTCCAGCCGTACGACGTGCGGATGATCCGGTTTCAGCTCCGCAGAGTCCTCGGCGAGCACGATCCGCTCACCCGAACCGACCAGCCCGAGCAGCGCGCTGAGCAGCGTCGTTTTGCCGCTGCCCGTGCCGCCGCTGATGAGGAACGAAAGCCGTGCCTCGACCAGGGCACGCAGGATGCGGTCACCGCCCGGCGGCACCGTGCCCGCCGTGACCAGTTCGCCGAGCGTGAACGCGCGCGGTCGTACGACGCGCAGCGACAGGCACGTGCAGCCGACGGCGACCGGGGGCAGTACGGCGTGCAGGCGGGTCCCGTCGGGCAGCCGGGCGTCGGCCCAGGGCCGGGCATCGTCCAGTCGGCGTCCGGCCACCGCGGCCAGGCGCTGCGCGAGGCGTCGTACGGCTGCCGCGTCCGGGAAGGAGACGCCGGTCAGCTCCAGGCCGCCGCCCCGGTCGACCCACACCCGGTCCGGGGCCGACACGAGGACGTCGGTCACCGAGGGGTCGGCGAGCAGGGACTCCAGCGGGCCGCTGCCCACCAGTTCGGACCTCAGCTGCTCGGCGGCGCCCAGCACTTCGGCGTCCCCCAGCACCCGCCCCTGCTCCCGCAACGCCTGCGCCACCCGCGCGGGCGTCGGCTCACCCCCGCTCTCGGCCAGCCACCGCCGCACACCGTCGAGCAATCCGACGGGCACCGCTGCCTCGCTACTCGCCCCGCCCTCACTCGAAGCCCACCGCCCCGAAGCACCCGCCGAGCCCCGCACCCGATCGACCCCGACGACCCCGCTCGACCCGGCCCCACCCAAAGCCCACGGCCCCGAAGCACCATCCGAGTCCCTCACCCGCTCAACCCCGACCGCGCCACTCGCCGGGACACCCGTCAAACCGCCGTCCCCCAAAGACGCGCCCCTCGACACATCGGCCGAACCCCCCGTCCCCGCAAGCCCAGGCGCCCTGCTGCCCAAGCCCCCCGCCGCACCGCTCCGGAAGGTCGCACCGCCCCTCCCGGGATTCCCCGTGCTCCTCACCAGCCCCCTCATACGCCACCCACCTCGACCAACGCCCGCTCCAGGAACTCCCGGCAGAACCGCGCCAACGGCCCCCTCCCCGCTGTCCCCGGCGGCGCCTTGCCGTCGTGCGGCCGTAGGAGCCCTGACTCGACGGGCACCTCGCCGGCCAGGGGCAGGCCGAGGAGGCGGGCCACTTCCCGGTCGTCGAGGCCGGGGGCGTACGGCCCGCGCACGGCCACGCGCAGGTCGCGCAGGACCATGCCGACGGCGGACGCCACCCGGCCGGCCGCCGCGACGGCGCGCAGTTCGGCGGGGACCACGAGGAGGCCGACGTCGAGTTGGGCGAGGGACTCGGCGACCCCGTCGTCGATGCGGCGGGGCAGGTCGACCACGACCGTGCCGCCGCGTCGTCGGGCCGCGGCGAGCACCGCCCGCACCGCCTGGGGCGGGATCGCGACGCAGTCGCCGCGGTCCCAGCTGAGCACCCGGAGCGAGTGGAGTTCGGGGAGGGACTCCTCCAGGGCGCCGCCGCCGACCCGGCCGCGCGAGGCGGCGAACGCGGGCCAGCGCAGGCCTTCCGCCATCTCGCCGCCGAGGAGCACGTCGAGTCCGCCACCCAGCGGATCCGCGTCCACCAGGAGCGTGCGCAGCCCCTCACGCGCGGAGGTGACGGCCAGCGCACAGGCCAGCGTGGACGCTCCGGCCCCGCCTCGGCCGCCGATGACGCCCACGGTGAGCGCGGGGCGCCCGACGCCCTCGGCCACGTCGGCGATGCGGTCGACCAGCCACTGCTCGCCGTCGGGCAGCATCAGGACGTGATCGGCACCGATCTCGACGGCTCGCCGCCAGACCCCGGAGTCGTCCTGGTCCCGGCCGACCAGCACCACCCCGCGTCGGCGGGCGGCCCCGCGCACCCGCCGTGCCGCGTCGTCGCCGACCAGGACGAGCGGTGCCGTCTCCCAGCCGCCCTGGCGCTCCGGCACCCCGTGATGGACCTCGGGTGTCGCGCCGGCCGCCGCGCACAGGCGCAGCAGGTCGTCGAGGAGCTCGGCGTCCTCGGTGACGATCAGCGGTCCGCCCTGTCGCCCTCCGGCGGCGTGCGGCGGATCGTGTGTGACAGTTCCGGCCATGTTTTCCATCCCCCATCGCTGTGTCTCTCGCGTCGCCCCTGCGGCCCCGCGATTCCCAAACGTGCGAAGAACCGGTGACCGGCCTCCATATGCACGGCCGACAGAAACCGGCCAAACGCGTCCGGCAAACGGAACCGGCCATGAACTCGCCGCGAGCGAGGACGCGTTGGAATCACGGTGCGGGCATCGCGGAAATCATGTGGATCTTGGTCGAAAACTGTGGACAACTCAGGGCCTGTGAATATCGCCTTCACCCATACCGGTGACCCCTGTACTGACCTCTGTACGAGTTCCACAGCGCAGTCCGCCAACTACACACAGTGACGAGCTCTGGGCATGAAAAAAGGCGGCACCAGCCGCCTCGGGATGGCCTCACGACCACGTACAGGGAAGGAAAACGCGTCCGGACATGCGACGACCCCCACCGGGGGGGAGAGTGGGGGTCGTCTTCACGGCCGACTCGGGGGGGGAGGAGCCGGACCGCGTTAGCACGGTCGCGAACGATCCGTGACTTCCATGGTGTACCCGAGAGGCCTCTCAGGCAAACCCACGCGCCTCACCTTACGCCGAATGGGCTGCGCCTATGCTCTGGGTTGTGGAAAACCACTCCTTGCCCCGCACAGCAGCCTTCTTTGACCTGGACAAGACGGTCATTGCGAAGTCGAGCACGCTCACCTTCGGCAAGTCCTTCTACCAAGGCGGACTGATCAACCGCAGGGCCGCCCTGCGGACCGCCTATGCGCAGTTCGTCTTCCTCACCGGCGGCGCCGACCACGACCAGATGGAGCGGATGCGCAAGTACCTGTCCGCACTCTGCCGCGGCTGGAACGTCCAGCAGGTCAAGGAGATCGTCGCCGAGACGCTGCACGACCTGATCGACCCGATCATCTACGACGAGGCGGCCTCCCTCATCGAGGAGCACCACACCGCCGGCCGCGACGTGGTGATCGTGTCCACGTCCGGCGCCGAGGTGGTCGAGCCGATCGGTGAACTCCTGGGCGCGGACCGGGTGGTGGCGACTCGCATGGTCGTGGGCGACGACGGCTGCTTCACCGGCGAGGTGGAGTACTACGCGTACGGCCCGACGAAGGCCGAGGCGATCAAGGAGCTGGCACAGTCCGAGGGGTACGACCTCGACCGCTGCTACGCCTACAGCGACTCCGCGACCGATGTGCCGATGCTCGAGTCCGTGGGCCATCCCTACGCCGTGAACCCGGACCGCACCCTGCGCCGGGAGGCACTCGCGCGCGGGTGGCCGATTCTGGACTTCAACCGCCCGGTCCGGCTCAAGCAGCGGCTGCCCACGCTCTCCGTACCGCCCCGCCCGGCGCTGGTCATGGCCGCGGCCGTGGGTGCCGCGGCGGCCACGGCGGGGCTCGTCTGGTACGCGAGCCGACGCAGGGCGGCGACCGTTTACGCCGGTTAGTTACCCTTTGAACGTAAAAGTAAAGAAGCGCGGCCAGGGGTTCCGCTTCCTCCAGGGCTGGAGTACAAAGGATTCAACGGCCCGCGAGACCAAGGACATCCGAAAGGATCACCTTAATAACGCATTTGGCCCCACGGACCGCGCATGAACACCGAGCACCCACGCGACGTCGACCCGTCGATTACGGGCCAGCCGCACCAGGTGACGGGCAATGTTCCCGACCTGATGGGCAATATTTCGAGGACGCTTGGTAACCCGGTGGAACATGCCAGCGGCGGTACGAATCCTCGTACCGCCGCATCCCTGTAGCGGCCCCCCAGTAGGGGGCCCTTTTCATATCAACCGACGTCGCTACGCGGCCCCGCGCTGAAGCGCCTCGCACACCGCCGTCGACTCGCGCGCCCCCAGTTCGACCGCCCTGCCGCAGTGCGCGATCCAGCCGGCCATGCCCTCCGGGGTGCCGGAGACATAGCCGTCCAGTGCCGCCAGATAGGCCGCGCGCCCCAGCTCGGCGTGGCCGACCTCCGCCGGGCACACGGACTTCGGGTCGAGGCCGCTGCCGATGAGGACGATCCGCTCGGCCGTCCGCGCGACCAGGCCGTTGTGGGACGCGAAGGGGCGCAGGGCGAGCAGTTCGCCGTGCACGACGGCGGCCGTCACCAGCGCCGGCGCCGACCCGCCCGCGATGATCAGGTCCGAGAGTCCGTCCAGGCGCCCGGACACCTCGGCCGCGCTCGGCAGCGGCAGTTCGACGAGCGGCTCGTCGACCGGCTCCCCCTGCTGTCGCGGCCGTCCGACCGCGTCCTCGTTGCTCGCGGCCGCCACCAGGTGCAGCCGGGCGAGCACCCGGAGGGGCGACTGCCGCCAGATGGACAGCAGTTGGCCCGCCTCGGCGGACAGCCGGAGGGCCGCGCCCATCGTGCGGGCCTCCGCGTCGCCGCTGAAGTCGGTACGCCGACGCACCTCTTCCAGTGCCCAGTCGGCCCCGGACAGCGCCGCCGAGCCACGCGCGCCGCGCAGTGCCGCCTCGGCGGTGATCTCGTTGCTGCGGCGCCGCATGACGCGGTGCCCGTAGACCCGGTCCACGGCCTTTCGCA
The DNA here is from genome assembly GCF_042721125.1 of Streptomyces sp. NPDC058469. Classification (NCBI taxonomy): domain Bacteria; kingdom Bacillati; phylum Actinomycetota; class Actinomycetes; order Kitasatosporales; family Streptomycetaceae; genus Streptomyces; species Streptomyces sp. NPDC058469. Next base: position 24,814 of record NZ_JBHXME010000009.1, on the reverse strand, counting down.
TGGACTCGACGGACTCGGCCACTCCGGGCAGCGTGCCCAGGGCCGCGAGCGGATCGGCGGTCGCACCTGTCGTACTCATGAGTACGACCCTAGCCATCCCGGCGGCGCGCCCCACGATTGAGTGGTCTTCTTTACGCAGGCCTGCCACGTACAGCTATGGCACGACTACGCTTCGTGAACATGAAAATTGCTTTCGTCGGGAAGGGCGGCAGCGGGAAGACCACCCTGTCCTCCCTGTTCGTCCGCCACCTCGCGGCCACCGCCCAACCGGTCGTCGCCGTCGACGCGGACATCAACCAGCACCTGGGCCCCGCGCTCGGCCTGGACGAGGCGGAAGCCGCCGCACTGCCCGCGCTCGGCGAGCACCTCCCCCTGATCAAGGACTACCTGCGCGGCACCAACCCGCGCATCGCCTCCGCCGACACGATGATCAAGACCACCCCGCCCGGCGAGGGCTCCCGGCTGCTGCGGGTGCGCGAGAACAATCCGGTCTACGACGCCTGCGCGCGACCGGTGGAACTCGACGGCGGCGCCGTCCGTTTGATGGTCACGGGCCCCTTCACGGACGCCGACCTGGGGGTCTCCTGCTACCACTCCAAGACGGGAGCGGTGGAGCTGTGCCTGAACCACCTGGTGGACGGGCGCGACGAGTTCTTCGTGGTGGACATGACGGCGGGCTCCGACTCCTTCGCCTCCGGCATGTTCACCCGCTTCGACATCACGTTCCTCGTGGTCGAGCCGACCCGGAAGGGGGTCTCCGTCTATCGCCAGTACAAGGAGTACGCCCGCGACTTCGGAGTCGTCCTGAAGGTCGTCGGCAACAAGGTGCAGGGTCAGGACGACCTCGACTTCCTCCGCGCCGAAGTCGGGGACGACCTGCTCGTGACGGTGGGGCACTCGGACTGGGTGCGTGCCATGGAGAAGGGCCGGCCGCCCCGGCTCGAGCTCCTGGAGGACGCCAACCGCCGCGCCCTGCGCCTGCTGGAGATCGCCGCCGACGCGACGTACGAACTGCGTGACGGGGAGCGCTACACGCGTCAGATGGTGCACTTCCACCTGAAGAACGCGCAGAGTTGGGGCAACGCGCGCACCGGGGCCGACCTGGCTGCGCAGGTCGACCCCGGGTTCGTGCTCGACGAGAGCGTCACCGCCTCCGCGTGAGGCGCTGTCTGAGGCGACGCGTGAGGCGGACCCTCTCCGGACCGCTTACCGCTTGACCGCCGGCGCCCCGGGGACGCCCTTCGGGGCCGGGGCGGGGCGGCCGGTCAGGAAGGACGTCCATCCCGGCTTCGGCACCTGGCCGACGTTCAGGGTGCGCAGCTTCGCCAGGGTCTGCGGGTCCTGGGCGTCCAGCCAGTCGGACAGTTGCCGGAAGGACACGCAGCGCACCTCGGACTTGTTGCAGACCTTCTCGATGACCTCGTCGAGGGCACGCATGTAGGTGCCGCCGTTCCAGGACTCGAAGTGGTTGCCGATGACCAGGGGCGCGCGGTTGCCGTCGTAGGCCCGGTCGAAGCCCTTGAGCAGGCCGTCACGCATCTCGTCGCCCCACCGGTCGTACTTGTCGGGGTCGCCCTGGGTCTGTGTGCCGGACTGGTTGACCATGAAGTTGTAGTCCATGGTCAGCTGCTCGTAGGAGTGTCCGGGGAAGGGGACGAGCTGCATGGACAGGTCCCACAGCCCCTCCTTCTTCTTGGGCCAGATCTGGTCGTTGACCCCGCTGGTGTCGTAGCGGAAGCCCAACTGGCTCGCCGCCTTCATGAAGTTGGCCTGGCCCTCCAGGCAGGGCGTGCGGGCGCCGACCAGTTCCTTGTCGTAGTCGAAGGGCAGCGGAGCCGCCTTCTTCATCCCGGAGTTGGTCTTCCAGCTCTTCACGAACTGCTTCGCCTGGGCGATCTCGCTCTTCCACTCGGCGACCGACCACTCGCCGACCCCGCCGTTCTTCCCGCAGAAGTGACCGTTGAAGTGGGTGCCGATCTCGTTGCCCTCCAGCCACGCCAGGCGCAGCTGCTTCACGGTGTCGGAGATGCCCTGCTCGTCGTTGAAGCCGATGTCCGAGCTGCCGGGCGAGTGCTCCGGGGGCTTGTAGAGGTCGCGTTTGTCCTCCGGCAGCATGTACACGCCGCTGAGGAAGTACGTCATGTTCGCGTGGTTGGCCTTGGAGACCTTGCGGAAGTGGGAGAACAGCTTCTGGCTGTCCTCACCGGCGCCGTCGAAGGAGAAGACCACGAACTGCGGGGGCTTCTGGCCGGGCTTGAGCCGCTCGGGTCTGGGCAGATGCGGCTGCGCCCCGGTGTACGACGTGGAGCCGTCCCCGATCAGGCGGACTCCGCTCTTGGGTGCCGGGGCGGGCGCCGCCTTGTGCGGACCGTGCGCTCCGTGCGGGGAACCGTTGTCACCGATCGCGCAACCGGCGAGCGACGCGGCACAGGCCGCGGCGATCACTGCGCCCGCGGTGATCCTCTGGGTGGCGGCCATGTCCGCCCACCTTCTTCCTTCGTTCGGACCGACGCCGATCAGGGCGTTTTCTGGCGATGCGCCGGGAATCCCGGCAGCGCCGCCAAGGTCGCACGGGGCCGAAGGTGGGATTAGTACGACAAGCCGATGAAATTCCCACTTCACTCTCTACGGGGACTTATTAGCCCATTCGCCCGCAAACTCTATGCTCGACCTTTACTCTGCATTACGATCCATTTACCGAGCGTTGAGATATCCCGCCGCTGCACGCCGTGACCCACGGCCGCGACCGACCCCCGCCATCGACGGGGACCACCTGTTCCGCGACCGCGCTGCCCCGGAGGAGACGGGAAGACATGTCAGCCTGCGTACCCACCCGCGCCACCGACTCGACCGTGGATCGGACGAAGCGCATCCACCAGCCGCACAGCCCGCCGCCGCCGCACCGCCGATTCCGTATCGCGGGCGCCGATGTGTCGGCCTCCATCGCGGTCTTCCTGATCGCCCTCCCCCTGTCCCTCGGCATCGCCCTCGCCACCGGCGCGCCCCTCCAGGCCGGCCTGGTCGCCGCCGCCGCGGGCGGACTCGTCGCCGGTCTGCTCGGCGGCTGCCCTCTCCAGGTCAGCGGCCCGGCCGCCGGACTCACCGTGGTCACCGCCGACCTGATCCACCGTTACGGATGGCGTACGACCTGCGCGGTCACCGTCCTCGCCGGCCTCGCCCAACTCGCCCTGGGCTGCGTGCGCGTGGCCCGCACCGCGCTCGCCGTCAGCCCAGCGATCGTGCACGGCATGCTCGCCGGCATCGGTGTCACCATCGCCGTCGCCCAGCTGCACATCGTCCTGGGCGGCACCCCACAGAGCTCGGTCCTCGCCAACCTCCGTGCGCTGCCTGCCCAGTTGGCGGGCCTGCACCCCGCCGACGTGGCGATGAGCGTGCTGACGCTGGCCCTTCTGCTGCTGTGGCCGCGTGTTCCCGGCCGGCTGGGGCACCTGATGCGCAAGATCCCGGCCGCGCTCGTCGCCGTCGCCGGAGCCACCCTCACCGCCTCCCTCGCCGGGCTGAGCCTGGCCAAGGTCGATCTGCCGTCCTGGAGCAGTCACGCGCTGGCCGGACTTCCCGAGGGCCCGGTGCTCGGCGTCGCCGCCGCCGTGCTCACCACCACGCTGGTGTGCAGCGTGCAGTCGTTGCTCGGCGCCGTCGCCGTGGACAAGCTGGTCGCCGGGCAGCCCGGGCTCTCCGCCCGCGTCGGCCGCTCCGACCTGAACCGCGAACTGCTGGGCCAGGGCGCTGCCAACATCGTCTCCGGCGTGCTCGGCGGACTGCCGGTCGCGGGTGTGGCCGTACGGAGTTCGGCGAATGTGCAAGCCGGTGCCGTGAGCCGGAACTCCACGATGCTGCACGGCGTTCTCGTAGTAGCAGCCGCGCTGCTGATGGTCCCGGTGCTGGAGCTGATCCCGCTCGCCTCGCTCGCCGCACTCGTGATGGCCGTCGGCATCCAGATGGTGTCCCTGCACCACATCCGCACGGTGACCCGCCACCGAGAAGTGCTGGTCTACGCCGTCACCACCCTCGGCGTGGTGTTCCTCGGTGTCCTGGAGGGCGTGCTCCTCGGAGTCACCGTGGCCGTCGCCGTCGCACTCAACCGCCTTGCCCACACCTGCATCACGCACGACGAGAAGGAAGGAGTCCATCACGTACACGTCCGAGGGCAGTTGACGTTCCTCGCGGTGCCGCGGCTCAGCCGCACCCTGCATCTCGTACCCCAAGGCGCCCACGTCGTCGTGGAGTTGGACGGTTCGTTCATGGACCACGCGGCGTACGAGTCACTGCAGGACTGGCAGAACGCGCACACCGCACGAGGGGGCTCCGCCGAACTGATGGGACGGCGTACGGGAGTTCGTGTCGCCGAGCCGGGCCGCACCGGGAGTGAGGCAAGACCGGCCGACACCGCGGCCGGCGCGACGAGCGGTACGACGACCGAGGCTCCGGCCCGAACCACGGCCGACGCTCCGACCGACGAGCCGACGACGTCGACCGCCTGCCGCTGCCACCCCTGGACGCCCTGGCGCAACCACCAGTGCGACCACCCGCGTTCCGCCCCGTCGAGCGGACACCCCGGCGAGCCGACGGACCGTTCCGCACCCGGCACAGCCGCACGGGGCGACACCGGCGCGGACACCCACCCCGGCGCCGGCAAGGAGACCGGCCCCGGCGGCCACCAACTAGCGCGTGGCATCAGCGCGTTCCAGCGCAACACCGCGCCGCTCGTGCGCGGGGAGCTGGCCCGGCTGGCCAGGGAAGGGCAGCGGCCTTCGCAGCTCTTCCTGACCTGTGCCGACTCGCGGCTGGTGACGTCGATGATCACCTCCAGTGGTCCCGGTGACCTGTTCGTCGTGCGGAACGTGGGCAACCTCGTGCCGCCGCCCGGCGAGGAGAGCGGGGACGACTCGGTGGCCGCCGCGATCGAGTACGCGGTGGACGTGCTGCGCGTGAGATCGATCACGGTGTGCGGGCACTCCGGGTGCGGGGCCATGCAGGCGCTGCTCAACTCCGAGCCCGGGGGCGCCCGGACGCCGCTGAAGCGGTGGCTGGGGCACGGGGTGCCGAGCCTGGAGCGGATGGCCGACGACGGCCGGCCCTGGGCGCGGCTCGCCGGAAGGGCGCCCGCCGACGCCGTGGAACAGCTGTGTCTGACCAATGTGGTGCAGCAGTTGGAGCATCTGCGGGCGCACGAGTCGGTGGCGCGGGCGTTGCGGGAGGGGGCGTTGGAGCTGCACGGGATGTATTTCCACGTGGGTGAGGCTCAGGCGTATCTGCTGAGCGGGGAGGACGGGGACGAACTGTTCGACGGCGTGGGGGTGGCGGACATGTCGGCCTGAACCTCGTTCACCCGGCGTCCGTGGGTACGAAAGACCCTCGCCACACACCTCTGCCCGCAGGTCCGATGACAGGTCTAAACCAATATTTCGGCGACCCTTGTCATCGGACCCCCGGGTCTGATGAGCTGGCCCGGGACACAACGGACACCCTGGGAAAGGCAGATGCCGTGAGCAACGAAAGCCTGGCCAACCTGTTGCGCGAGGAGCGCAGGTTCGCACCCCCCGCGGACCTGGCGGCGAACGCCAATGTCACGGCGGAGGCGTATGAGCAGGCCAAGGCTGACCGGCTCGGCTTCTGGGCCGCGCAGGCCCGCCGCCTGAGCTGGGCGAAGGAGCCGAGCGAGACGCTGGACTGGTCGAACCCGCCGTTCGCCAAGTGGTTCAAGGACGGCTCGCTCAACGTGGCGTACAACTGCGTGGACCGGCATGTCGAGGCGGGCAACGGCGATCGCGTCGCCATCCACTTCGAGGGCGAGCCCGGCGACAGCCGTGCGATCACCTACGCCGAGCTGAAGGACGAGGTCTCCAAGGCCGCGAACGCCCTGCTGGAGCTGGGAGTTCAGAAGGGCGACCGGGTCGCCGTCTACATGCCGATGATCCCGGAGACCGCGGTCGCGATGCTGGCCTGCGCGCGCATCGGTGCCGCGCACTCGGTGGTGTTCGGCGGTTTCTCGGCGGACGCGCTCGCGACCCGTATCCAGGACGCGGACGCCAAGGTCGTCATCACCACGGACGGCGGCTGGCGGCGCGGCAAGCCGTCCGCGCTCAAGCCGGCCGTGGACGACGCGGTCGACCGCGCGGACAGCGGCGTAGAGCACGTGCTGGTCGTCCGTCGTACGGGCCAGGACGTCGCCTGGAACGACGAACGGGACGTGTGGTGGCACGAGATCGTCGAGCGGCAGTCGGCGGAGCACACCCCCGAGGCGTTCGAGGCGGAGCAGCCGCTGTTCATCCTCTACACCTCCGGTACGACGGGTAAGCCCAAGGGGATCCTGCACACCTCCGGCGGCTACCTCACCCAGGCCGCGTACACCCACCACGCCGTCTTCGACCTCAAGCCGGAGACCGACGTCTACTGGTGCACGGCCGACGTCGGCTGGGTCACCGGCCACTCGTACATCGTCTACGGCCCGCTGGCGAACGGCGCGACCCAGGTCATGTACGAGGGCACCCCGGACACCCCGCACCAGGGCCGCTTCTGGGAGATCGTGCAGAAGTACGGGGTGACGATCCTGTACACGGCGCCCACCGCGATCCGTACGTTCATGAAGTGGGGCGACGACATCCCCGCGAAGTTCGACCTCAGCAGCCTGCGCATCCTGGGATCCGTCGGCGAGCCGATCAACCCCGAGGCGTGGATCTGGTACCGCAAGCACATCGGCGCCGACAGGACGCCGATCGTGGACACCTGGTGGCAGACCGAGACCGGCGCGATGATGATCTCGCCGCTGCCGGGCGTGACCGAGACCAAGCCCGGTTCCGCGCAGACACCGCTGCCCGGCATCTCCGCGACGGTCGTCGACGACGAGGCGAACGAGGTCCCGAACGGCGGCGGCGGTTACCTGGTCCTCACCGAGCCGTGGCCGTCGATGCTGCGCACGATCTGGGGCGACGACCAGCGGTTCCTCGACACGTACTGGTCGCGTTTCCCGGGCAAGTACTTCGCCGGTGACGGTGCGAAGAAGGACGACGACGGCGACATCTGGCTGCTCGGCCGCGTGGACGACGTGATGCTCGTGTCCGGGCACAACATCTCCACCACCGAGGTCGAGTCGGCGCTCGTCTCCCACCCCGCCGTCGCCGAGGCGGCCGTGGTGGGCGCGGCCGACGAGACGACCGGGCAGGCGATCGTCGCGTTCGTCATCCTCCGCGGCACCGCGAACGCCGACGACGAGAACCTCGTCGCCGACCTGCGCAACCACGTCGGCACCGTCCTCGGCCCGATCGCCAAGCCCAAACGGGTCCTCCCGGTGGCCGAGCTGCCGAAGACCCGCTCCGGCAAGATCATGCGCCGACTGCTGCGGGACGTGGCCGAGAACCGGCAGCTGGGAGACGTCACCACCCTGACCGACTCCACCGTCATGGACCTCATCCAGGACAAGCTCCCGGCCGCGCCCAGCGAGGACTGACCTGCGCATACGACGACGAAGGGGCGCCCGGCGGCGAACGTGCCGGGCGCCCCTTTCGCGCATAACGTGAGATCCGTACCCGTAGACGTGAGATCCGTAGGACCCGTCCCGCCGCATCTTAGGTAAACTAAGCAAAGCGTCAATGACGCGACAAGGTGTGCCGGGAAGTCTGGTCGGCGAGTGCTCTGTGCTGCCCACCCACCGGAGGTCTCCCCGTGACCACGCCCCGCCCCACCGACTCCCGCAAGGTGCTCGGACGGCTGTCCCTGCCCGAGCGGAACTTCGTCGCGGACGCGCTGCGCACCGAGACCGTCGGCGGTGTCCTCCTCCTGATCGCCGCGGTCACCGCGCTGATCTGGGCCAACGTCCCCGCGCTGCACGACAGCTACGAGAGCGTCAGCCACTTCCACCTGGGCCCCGCCGCCCTCGGCCTGCACCTCTCGATCGCCCACTGGGCCGCCGACGGACTCCTCGCCGTCTTCTTCTTCGTCGCCGGCATCGAGCTCAAGCGCGAACTCGTCGCCGGCGACCTGCGCGACCCCAAGGCCGCCGCCCTGCCCGTCGTCGCGGCCCTGTGCGGGATGGCCGTACCGGCACTCGTCTACACGCTCACCAGCCTCACCGGCGGTGGTTCGCTGCAGGGCTGGGCGGTGCCGACCGCCACCGACATCGCCTTCGCGCTCGCCGTCCTCGCGGTCATCGGCACCTCTCTGCCGAGCGCCCTGCGCGCCTTCCTGCTCACCCTCGCCGTGGTCGACGACCTGTTCGCGATCCTGATCATCGCGGTCTTCTTCACCGCCCGGATCGACTTCTTGGCGCTCGGCGGGGCCGTCATCGGCCTGGCCGTCTTCTGGCTGCTGCTCCGCAGGGGCGTGCGCGGCTGGTACGTCTACGTCCCGCTCGCACTCGTGATCTGGACGCTGATGTACAACAGCGGCGTCCACGCCACGATCGCCGGTGTGGCGATGGGCCTGATGCTGCGCTGCACCACCCGCGAGGACGAGAAGCACTCCCCCGGCGAGCACGTCGAACATCTCGTACGGCCGCTGTCGGCGGGCCTCGCGGTGCCGCTGTTCGCCCTGTTCAGCGCCGGAGTCGCCATCTCCGGCGGCGCGTTGGGCGACGTGTTCACCAGACCGGAGACCCTGGGCGTGGTACTCGGACTCGTCGTCGGCAAGGCGGTCGGCATCTTCGGCGGGACCTGGCTGACGGCCCGTTTCACCCGGGCCTCGCTCAGCGACGACCTCGCCTGGCCGGACGTGTTCGCGGTCGCCTCGCTGGCCGGCATCGGCTTCACCGTGTCGCTGCTCATCGGGGAACTCGCGTTCGACGGCGACCAGGTGCTCACCGACGAGGTCAAGGCGGCCGTCCTGGTCGGCTCCCTCATCGCCGCACTCTGCGCGACCGTGTTGCTCAAGCTGCGCAACGCCAGGTACCGCAGGATGTACGAGGACGAGGAGCGCGACGAGGACCTCGACGGCATCCCCGACATCTACGAGCAGGACGAGCCGTCGTACCACCTGCGCATGGCGGAGATCCACGAGCGCAAGGCCGCGGAGCATCGCAGGCTCGCCGAGGTGAAGGCCGCCGAGCGACGCGGGCTTGCCGAAGTGGCGGGCGGGGCAGGCGAGGACAACGACGGTCCGGCATGATCTGACCAGACGGTACAAACACATGCAGATGAGGGAGTACGCGATGAGCGCACCCGACGGCAGCCCGGTCGGCGCCGAACGCAGCATCGGCCAGTTGTTCGCCTCGGCGACGACCGAGATGTCCGCGCTGGTGCACGACGAGATCGCGCTGGCGAAGGCGCAGCTCAAGCAGGACGTCAAGCGGGGTGCGGCGGGCGGCGGCGCGTTCACGGTCGCCGCGGTGGTCCTGCTGTTCTCCCTGCCGATGCTCAACTTCGCGCTGGCGTACGGCATTCGTACCTGGAGCGGCTGGAACATGGCGCTCTGCTTCCTGCTCTCCTTCGCGGCGAACGTGCTCGTCGCGGTCGTCCTCGGGCTGGTGGGCGTGCTCTTCTTCAAGAAGGCCGCGAAGAGCAAGGGCCCGCAGAAGGTGGCCGCTTCGGTCAAGGAGACCGCGGGCGTCCTGGGCAACGCCAAGCCGCATCCGCGCGCGGCGATCGAGGACCGTGTCCCCGAAGCCATCGAGGCTGTGGCACGCTCGTCCTCATGACGGACCCCGCCAATCCTTGGGCGCAACCTGCTTCGGTCGTACGGCTCGACATTCCCGGCGGACGCGAGGTGACCCACCGGGATGTCGCGGCCAACGGCGCCCGCTTCCACATCGCGGAGGTGGGCGACGGGCCGCTGGTCCTGCTGCTGCACGGCTTCCCCCAGTTCTGGTGGACCTGGCGGCACCAACTCGGCGCGCTGGCCGACGCCGGGTTCCGGGCCGTCGCCATGGACCTACGGGGCGTCGGCGGCAGCGACCGCACCCCGCGCGGCTACGACCCGGCCAACCTCGCCCTCGACATCACCGGCGTGATCCGCTCGCTCGGCGAGCCGGACGCCGCGCTGGTCGGCCATGACCTGGGCGGCTATCTGGCGTGGACGGCGGCGGCGATGCGCCCCAAGCTGGTGCGCCGGCTCGCCGTCTCCTCGATGCCGCACCCCCGGCGCTGGCGCTCGGCGATGCTCTCCGACGTCAGGCAGTCGACGGCGAGTTCCTACATCTGGGGGTTCCAGCGCCCCTGGATTCCCGAGCGGCAACTCCTCGCCGACGACGCCGAGTTGGTGGGCACGCTGATCCGGGGCTGGTCCGGGCCGCGGCTGCCGGACGACGAGGCGATCGAGTCGTACCGGCGCGCGATGCTGATCCCGTCGACCGCACACTGCTCGATCGAGCCGTACCGCTGGATGGTGCGGTCGATGGCGCGCCCGGACGGCATCCAGTTCAACCGGCGCATGAAGCGGCCGGTGCGGGTGCCGACACTGCATCTGCACGGCTCGCTCGACCCGGTGCTGCGCACCCGCAGCGCGGCGGGTTCCGGGGAGTACGTCGAAGCGCCGTACCGCTGGCGGCTGTTCGACGGTCTCGGGCACTTCCCGCACGAGGAGGACCCGGCCGTCTTCTCGACCGAACTGGTCAACTGGCTGCAGGATCCCGAACCCGATCGGTGACCGATGAGTGGCCGGTCCGCCGCACCCGGTATCCGGATCTGAACACCTGTCCTACGAACGGCTACTTGCCTCGCGCATAGGCCAATTGGGGCCCCAAGGGGTGGTTATCGACCTTGGGGCAGGGGCAGACGGAGGGGTATGGGCTGGACGCACGACTACAGTGACGCAGCACGCAATCGCCGCTCGGACCACGGTCTGAGCTCCCACCAACGAGGCGCCCCGCAACTCCAGGGCACAGACCTCAGGGTGGGGATCCCGCGCATTCTGCGCCGCCGGGCCCGCTGGGTCTCGGTACGGCTGCGTCATCCCCGAGGCTGACGCACCCAACCTCTTACGGCGCGCACCTCTTACAGCGCGCACCTTTCACGGCGCACACCTCTCACAGCGCGCAACTGTCGCTGTCCACCTGCTCGTTGGCACTGCGCCCCTTGACGATGTCCGGCTGGATCTCGTCCGCGGTGAGCGCGTACCCGGTGTCGGGGTCGTCGAGGGACTTCGCGAAGACCACCCCGTACACCTTGCCCTCGGTCGTGAGCAGCGGGCCGCCGGAGTTGCCCTGGCGGACGGTCGCGTAGAGCGAGTACACATCGCGGCGGACCGTGCCGCGGTGGTAGATGTCCGGGCCGTTGGCCGTGATACGTCCCCGCACGCGTGCGGCACGGACGTCGTACGACCCGTTCTCCGGGAAGCCGGCGACGATCGCGCTGTTGCCGCTGGTCGCGTCCTTGGTCGCGAACTGCAGGGAGCGCGCCCTGAGGTCCGGTACGTCGAGTACGGCGATGTCGCGGTGCCAGTCGTAGAGGACGACCTTGGCGTCGTACTTCCGGCCCTGGCCGCCAATCTGGACGGTGGGTTCGTCGACGCCGCCGACGACGTGCGCGTTGGTCATGACGCGGCGGTCGCCGAAGACGAAGCCGCTGCCCTCCAGGACCTTGCCGCAACTCTGGGCGGTGCCCATGACCTTGACGATGGACTGCTGGGCGCGGGTGGCGACCGCGCTGGAGGCGAGGGCCGGGTCGGGCGGCTGGACGTCGTTGATCGGCTCGTTCGCGAACGGGCTGAAGACCTGCGGGAAGCCGTTCTGCGCGAGGACCGAGGAGAAGTCCGCGAACCAGGTGTCGGCCTGGGCGGGCAGCGCCCGGGAGACCCCCAGCAGCACCTTGGAGCTGCGGACCTCCTTGCCGAGCGTCGGCAGGGTGGTGCCGGCCAGCGCGGAGCCGATCAGCCAGGCGACCAGGAGCATCGCGAGGACGTTGACGAGGGCGCCGCCGGTCGCGTCCAGGGCGCGGGCCGGGGACCAGGTGATGTACCGGCGCAGCTTGTTGCCCAGGTGGGTGGTCAGGGCCTGGCCGACCGAGGCGCAGACGATGACGACGATGACCGCGACGACGGCCGCCGTGGTGCTGACCTCCGCCTTCTCGGTCAGCGCGTCCCAGATCACGGGCAGCGTGTAGACGGCGACGAGACCGCCGCCCAGGAACCCGATCACCGACAGGATGCCGACGACGAACCCCTGGCGGTAGCCCACGATCGCGAACCACACGGCGGCGACCAGCAACAGGATGTCCAGCACATTCACGACGGACACCTTGTCATGACCGCCAGTCGAGGGGGACCTGCTTCTCGGGGTCCCAGGGCCTCTCCCAGCCGGAGTAGTGCAGCAGGCGGTCGATGACTCCGGCCGTGAAACCCCACACCAGGGCCGATTCGACCAGAAATGCCGGCCCCAGGAAGCCGCTGGGGTGCGTGACGGTGACTCTGTTGGCCGGATCCGTGAGATCCGCCACGGGGACGGTGAACACCCTCGCCGTCTCGTTCGGATCGACCACGCCCACCGGCGTCGGCTCCCGCCACCAGCCCAGCACCGGCGTCACGACGAAGCCGCTCACCGGGATGTACAGCTTGGGCAGCACTCCGAAGAGCTGGACTCCGGCCGGGTCGAGCCCGGTCTCCTCCTCGGCCTCACGGAGAGCGGCCCGCAGCGGTCCGTCACCGGTCGGGTCACCGTCCTCGGGGTCGAGGGCGCCACCCGGGAAGGACGGCTGACCGGCATGCGACCGGAGCGAACTCGACCGCTCCATGAGCAGCAGCTCGGGCCCGCGCTCCCCGTCGCCCTCGCCGAACAGGATCAGCACCGCCGACTGCCGACCCGCCCCGTCCTCCGGCGGCAGGAACCGGCTCAACTGCAGCGGCTCGACCGTCTCCACCGCTCGCACCACCGGATCAAGCCAGCCCGGCAGCCCGTCCTTGCTGAGCCCCACACCCTGGGTATTGCTCGCGCGTGTCATCCCCCACCCCCGTTCCCACTGATCAACGCCCGATACCTCCGAGATCGTTCCGTCTTCCGGCCCCCGATGTCATGCCGATCCCCGTCATGCCGATCCCAGAGGCGGGGCCGGTTTTCCGCCCGCGTCCAGATAGGCCTGCGGCGGGTTCAGGCGCTGGCCCGGATAGCCGCCCTTCTCGTACTTGAGCAGCTTCTTCGCCTTCTCCGGGTCGGTCTCGCCCTCGCCGTACGCCGGGCAGAGCGGGGCGATGGGGCAGGCACCGCAGGCGGGCTTGCGGGCGTGGCAGATCCGGCGGCCGTGGAAGATCACGTGGTGGGACAGCATCGTCCAGTCGCTCTTCGGGAAGAGCGCTCCCACGGCTGCCTCGATCTTGTCGGGCTCGGTCGCCTCGGTCCACTTCCAGCGCCGTACGAGCCGCTGGAAGTGCGTGTCCACGGTGATGCCGGGCCGCCCGAAGGCGTTGCCGAGCACCACGAAGGCGGTCTTACGGCCCACACCGGGCAGCTTGACGAGATCTTCGAGCCGGCCCGGGACCTCGCCCCCGAAGTCCGCCACCAGGGCCTTGGAGAGCCCTATCACCGACTTGGTCTTGGCCCGGAAGAACCCGGTCGGGCGGAGGATCTCCTCGACCGCCTCCGGGTCGGCGACGGCCAGGTCCTCAGGGGTCGGGTACTTGGCGAACAGGGCCGGCGTCGTCTGATTGACCCTCAGGTCGGTCGTCTGGGCCGACAGGACCGTGGCGACCACGAGCTGGAAGGGGTTCTCGAAGTCGAGCTCCGGGTGGGCGTACGGATAGATCTCCGCCAGTTCGCGATTGATACGGCGGGCACGGCGGACGAGGGCGGTGTGCGACTCACTCTTCACGCCAGCCACCCCTTTTGCCCCCTTTGCCACTTTCTTGCCGCCGTCAGGGCTTTGTTCGCCCACGGCGGAATCACGAGATGCAACCATCCGCCCAGCCCCCTTGGCCTGTGCTCTCACCGGCGATTTGGACACCCGGCCAGCCTAGAGCCCGCCACTGACATCCGCCCCGGACCCCGAAGATCGGCCCCCAATTGGACCCCTGCCGCTTACCTCGGGACACCAGTGCGGCATCCTTGTGACAGATCACACTGTTTGGACGGTCCGGCAAAATGGGGAGCACGGTCCCCTGGTACCAAGGGGGAACACCATCCCCTGAGCAGGTCGACAAGGAGAGAACTCGTGGACGACGTTCTGCGGCGCGCCCCGCTCTTCGCGGCGCTCGATGACGATCAGGCGGCGGAGCTGCGCGCCTCCATGAGTGAGGTGACCCTCGCGCGCGGGGACTCCCTCTTTCACGAGGGCGACCCCGGCGACCGGCTCTACGTGGTCACCGAGGGCAAGGTGAAGCTTCACCGCACCTCCCCCGACGGCCGCGAGAACATGCTGGCCGTCCTCGGCCCCGGCGAGCTGATCGGCGAGCTGTCGCTGTTCGACCCGGGCCCGCGTACGGCGACCGCCAGCGCGCTGACCGAGGTCAAGCTGCTCGGCCTGGGCCACGGCGACCTCCAGCCCTGGCTGAGCGCCCGCCCCGAGGTGGCCTCCGCGCTGCTGCGCGCGGTCGCCCGCCGGCTGCGCAAGACCAACGACGCGATGTCCGACCTGGTCTTCTCGGACGTCCCCGGCCGCGTGGCCCGCGCCCTGCTGGACCTCTCCCGCCGCTTCGGCGTGCAGTCAGAGGAGGGCATCCACGTGGTGCACGACCTCACGCAGGAGGAGCTGGCCCAACTGGTCGGCGCGTCCCGCGAGACGGTCAACAAGGCGCTGGCGGACTTCGCGGGCCGCGGATGGCTGCGCCTGGAGGCACGCGCGGTGATCCTGCTGGACGTGGAGCGGCTGGCGAAGCGCTCGCGTTAGCCACAGCATTTCGTACGACTTCGAAGGGCCCTGCTCGTACGGCGGGGCCCTTCGCGTATCGCCAGGGGTGGGGATGTACGAGGACAAGGCGTCGGATTCGGCCTGGAGACACTCCTGGTGGCGAAGATCGGCGCGCCGGCTGTGGAGAACGCCCGACGAGAAGGGCGACCTCGGCGGAAAGCCGCTGGGCCTGTGGCTGACGGACGACACCGTCGTCATCGCCCGCGCGGACCGGGTGCGGGCGTTCCGGGCCACCACGGGCGAACCGCTGTGGACCTGGCGGCCGCCGGGCGACCAGGTCGTCGGGCTGGTGTCCGCCGACGTCCAGGGCGGCGTGGGGGTGGTGATGCACTACGAAGAGGCGCGCCGGGACGTGAAACGGGTCGGCCTCACCTCGCTGGCGGTGGCCACGGGCGAGGTCGTACGGCGCCGGAAACAGGACGCGGCCCGGCTGGGGCACATACCGTCCAAGGTCGCCATCGGCGGGGGTCTCGTCGCGACGGCCGGCGAGTCCTGGAAGGACTGGGAGGCGCGGCCGGTGATGCGCGCCCTCGACGTGGACACGGGCGAGGTCCGTTGGAAATACGAACTCACCGACCCGCGCGTGGAGAGCGCGTCCGTCATCAGCGCCCGCCCCTTCGTGGCGTCCCTGAGGACGCGCGGTGAGCGCGGCGGGCACAGTCTCCTGGTCCTGGGCGACGGCGGGACGGGGGCCGTGACGCTGGCGCTTCCGGACGGGTACGAGAGGTTCGGCGAGCAGGTCGCCGTGGCCGGTGACGTCCTGGTGGTGGGCCTGGTTCCCAAGGACAGGGCCGAGCTCGACCGGGGCAACCGGCTCGGGGCGTACTCCGTCTCCTCCGGCGAGCTCCTCTGGGAGTGGCACGGCAAGGAGACGTACCAGGACGGCGTCTTCGCCCACCGCGGCCGGCTGCTGGTCGTGCACGAGTACGGCGGCCGCCTCAGCGTGCTCGACCCCGCCGACGGCAGGGTGGTGGCCCGGCGCAGGCTGCCCGGCACCGCGTTCGACTCACTCGTCGCCGCGTCCGGCGACCTGGTCGCGGTGGGCTGTGAAGCCGGCGACTACAGCCACGGGTTACGGGTGTTCCGCTGGCGATGAACCCGCCCGGCGACCGGAAAAGCACTCCCGGGGGCCCGTCTCCCGGCACAGTGATCCCATGGCCGGAACCGTTCACCCCAGAGGCCTCGACGCCCAGGGATACATCGAGCGCGAGGGCTCCTTGGGACGCGTTCCGCCCGCCTTCCGCCCGGTCGTCGCCGCCGCGCGGGACCGCCTGATCGACATCTACGGGGGACGCCTCAACAGCGCGTACCTCTACGGGTCGATCCCCCGCGGCACCGCGCGCGTGGGACGCAGCGATCTGGACCTGCTCGTGGTGACCCGGCAGGAGCCGACCGAGGAGGACCGCTCCGAGGCCCGGAGCCTCGGCGAGGCGCTCGACAAGGAGTTCCCGGAGATCGACGGGGTCGGCACGCTGCTGTACGGCCGGGCGCGGCTGCTGAGCGAGCCGGAGACGTACGACCTGGGGTGGTTCGTCGCGTGCCTCTGCACACCGCTGCTCGGGGAGGACCTCGCCGAGGACCTGCCCCGCTACCGCCCCGACTCGCGGCTCGCCCGGGAGACGAACGGCGACCTGGGGCTGCTGCTCCCCCGCTGGCGCGAGCGCGTCGCCACCGCCGAGGACACGGACGAGGCCCGGCGCCCCCTGATTCGCTATATGTCCCGGCACCTCGTCCGCACCGGCTTCACCCTCGTCATGCCCCGCTGGAACGGCTGGACCAGCGACCTCCGGGAGATGGCCGAGGCATTCGGCGCGTACTACCCGGAGCGGGCGGAGGCCCTGCGCAAGGCGGCGGAACTCGGATACGAACCGACGGGCGACGCGGGCGTCCTGCGGTCGTACGTCGATGATCTGGGCCCGTGGCTGGCCGCGGAGTACGCGCGCGTGCACGGCGTGAAGACACCGCGCCCCCGCTGACTAGATCAGGCCGTGTTCCTTCAGGTAGTCCAGCTGGGCCCGTACGGACAGTTCCGCCGCCGGCCACAGGGAGCGGTCGACGTCCGCGTACACGTGGGCGACGACCTCGGCCGGGCTCCGGTGGCCGTTCTCGACGGCCGTCTCGATCTGGGCGAGCCGGTGGGCACGGTGGGCGAGATAGAACTCGACGGCGCCTTGGGCGTCCTCCAGGACGGGCCCGTGGCCCGGCAGGACGGTGTGGACGCCGTCGTCGACCGTGAGGGACCGCAGCCGCCGCAGCGAGTCCAGGTAGTCGCCCAGGCGGCCGTCAGGATGCGCCACGACGGTCGTACCGCGCCCCAGGATGGTGTCCCCGGTCAGGACGGCCTGATCGGCCGGGAGATGGAAGCACAGGGAGTCTCCGGTGTGCCCGGGCGTCGACACGACGACCAGTTCCAGCCCGCCGACCCGCACCACCTCCCCGGATCCCAGCCCCTCGTCCCCGAGCCGCAGCGCCGGATCCAGCGCGCGCACCTTGGTCCCGGTCAGCTCGGCGAAACGGGCGGCGCCCTCCGCGTGGTCGGGGTGCCCGTGCGTCAGCAGGGTCAACGCGACCCGCTTGCCCGCCTTCTCGGCCACGTCGACGACATTCCGCAGATGCCCCTCGTCCAACGGCCCCGGATCGATCACCACGGCCACCTCGGAGTCCGGCTCCGCGACGATCCACGTGTTCGTCCCGTCCAGGGTCATCGCGGACGCGTTGGGCGCGAGCACGTTGACGGCACGGGCGGTGGCGGGGCCGGTGAGAACCCCGCCGCGTGGCTGGCCGGGGAGGGCGGCTGCGTCGGTCATGCGGGGGCGCCTTCCTTGCGGGTGGTGGGGCGGGGGGTGTCGTTCGGTGGGGTGGTCATGCGGGCGCCCCACCCGTAGGGATGTGCTTCGTGAACTCCTCGTGGCCCGGCCAGGACAGGACGACCTCGTCGGCCTCCAGGCGGGCCCGGGCGAGGACAGGGGTCAGATCGCGTTCCGGGGCCGACGAGAGGGCCTCCGCGGCGCTGCCGTACGGGATCAGCCCGCGCAGGGTCGCGACGGTGGGCGGCATCATCGTCAGGTCGCCCTTGTCGTACGACGAGGCCGCCTCGCCCGGGGTGATCCACACCGTGCGGTCGGCCTCCGTGGAGGCGTTCCGGGTGCGCTGCCCCTCCGGGAGGACGGCGACGAAGAACCAGGTGTCGTAGCGGCGGGTCTCGAATTCCGGGGTGATCCAGCGGGCCCACGCGCCCAGCAGGTCGGAGCGCAGGACCAGGCCCCGGCGGTCGAGGAACTCCGCGAAGGACAGGTCACGGGCGACCAGGGCGGCCCGGTCCGTCTCCCAGTCGGGGCCCGTGGTGTCGCCGACCACGGAGTCGGGGGTCGGTCCGGCGAGCAGGACGCCTGCCTCCTCGTACGTCTCCCGTACGGCCGCGCACACGATCGCCTGGGCGGCCGTCTCGTCGACGCCGAGCCGGTTCGCCCACCACGCGCGCGGGGGGCCCGCCCAGCGGACGTGGTGATCGTCGTCGCGCGGGTCGACGCCGCCGCCCGGGTACGCGTACGCGCCCCCGGCGAAGGCCATGGAGGCGCGTCTGCGCAGCATGTGGACGGCGGGGCCGGTGTCGGTGCCGGTGTCCCTCAGGAGCATCACCGTGGCCGCCCGCCGGGGCTCCACCGGCGTGAGCCGGCCCTCCGCGAGCGCCCGGATGCGCTCGGGCCACTCCGCCGGGTACCACTGACCGTTCGCCATGGGCAAAAGCTATCCCGTAGCGCGCGGATGTTCGAGAGGCAACAACATGTACCCCTGGACAGCGATTACGCCCGCTCACGCACTCCGGGACAACGACTACGCCTGCGTCAGCTCCACCTGGATCTCGACCTCGACCGGCGAGTCCAGCGGCAGTACCGCCACGCCGACCGCGCTCCGCGCGTGCACGCCCTTGTCGCCGAGGACCTCGCCGAGGAGTTCGCTGGCGCCGTTGATGACGCCCGGCTGGCCGGTGAAGTCGGAGGCCGAGGCGACGAAGCCTACGACCTTCACCACGCGCGCGATGCGGTCCAGGTCACCGGTGACGGACTTCACGGCCGCGAGGGCGTTCAGCGCGCAGGTGCGGGCCAGTTCCTTGGCCTCCTCCGCGGTGACCTCACCGCCCACCTTGCCGGTGACCGGAAGCTTGCCGTCCACCATGGGCAGTTGGCCGGAGGTGTAGACGTACACCCCGGACCGCACGGCGGGCTGGTACGCGGCGAGCGGCGGAACGACCGCGGGCAGGGTCAGACCGAGTTCGGCCAGCCGGGCCTCGACGGCACTCATGCCTTCTCCCGCTTGAGGTAGGCCACCAGCTGCTCGGGGTTGTTCGGCCCGGGCACGACCTGGACGAGCTCCCAGCCGTCCTCGCCCCAGGTGTCCAGAATCTGCTTCGTGGCGTGGACGAGCAGCGGCACAGTCGAGTATTCCCACTTGGTCATGCGGCCGACTTTAGCCGCTGCCCACCGACCGTCCGCCGTCGCGTTATCCACAGCCTCCTGCTTGGTTCGGGCGCGGACTGGTTAGGCTCGAAGACGTGAGCAGGCTCCAGGTCGTCAGTGGCAAGGGCGGTACCGGCAAGACCACGGTGGCCGCGGCCCTCGCGCTGGCCCTGGCCACCGAGGGGAAGCGGACGCTTCTCGTCGAGGTCGAGGGTCGCCAGGGCATCGCGCAGCTCTTCGAGACGGAGACGCTGCCCTATGAGGAGCGGAAAATCGCCGTCGCTCCCGGGGGCGGGGAGGTGTACGCGCTCGCCATCGACCCCGAACTGGCCCTTCTGGACTACCTCCAGATGTTCTACAAACTGGGCGGAGCGGGCCGCGCCCTGAAGAAACTCGGCGCGATCGACTTCGCCACCACGGTCGCGCCCGGCCTCCGGGACGTCCTCCTGACCGGCAAGGCCTGCGAGGCCGTACGCCGCAAGGAGAAGAGCGGACGGTTCGCCTACGACTACGTCGTGATGGACGCGCCCCCGACCGGCCGCATCACCCGCTTCCTCAACGTGAACGACGAGGTCGCCGGGCTCGCGAAGATCGGCCCGATACACAATCAGGCGCAGGCGGTGATGCGGGTGCTGAAGTCCCCGGAGACGGCCGTGCACCTGGTGACGCTCCTGGAGGAGATGCCCGTCCAGGAGACCGCGGACGGCATCGCCGAACTGCGGGCGGCGCGACTGCCGGTGGGCCGGATCATCGTGAACATGGTGCGCCCCGAGGTGCTGGACTCGGCCGACCTCGATCTCGTACGGGCCGTGCCGCGCACCGCCGTGGCGCAGGCACTGTCCGCCGCAGGCCTCGGCGGGGCCCGGCGCGGCGGCAATGCCGAGAAGCTGGTGGATCCGCTGCTCGCGCAGGCCGAGGAGTACGCCGAGCGGTACGCCCTGGAGCACGACCAGCGGACCGTACTCGCCGAACAGGGCCTGCCGTTGCACGAACTGCCGTTGCTCGCCGAGGGCATGGACCTCGCGGGCCTGTACGAACTCGCCACCGAGCTGCGGAAGCAGGGGATGTCATGAGTCCGGACCCGGCCCGCGCACAGGACCCCGCCCACGGCTCCCGTTCACAGGACACCGCCCGCTCCCACCACATCTCCCACGCGCGCGTGCTCGACGTGGATCCGCTGCTCGACGACCCGGAGACGCGGATCGTGGTGTGCTGCGGCTCGGGCGGGGTCGGGAAGACGACCACCGCGGCGGCGCTCGGGCTGCGGGCCGCCGAGCGGGGGCGCCGGGTCGTCGTCCTGACCATCGACCCGGCCCGGCGGCTGGCCCAGTCCATGGGGATCGACTCGCTGGACAACACCCCGAGGCGCGTGAAGGGCGTCGACGGGGACGGCGAACTGCACGCCATGATGCTCGACATGAAGCGCACCTTCGACGAGATCGTCGAGGCGCACGCGGACCGTGAGCGGGCGGCCGCGATCCTGAGCAACCCCTTCTACCAGTCGCTCTCGGCGGGCTTCGCGGGTACGCAGGAGTACATGGCGATGGAGAAGCTGGGCCAGTTGCGCGCCCAGCACGACTGGGACCTGATCGTCGTGGACACCCCGCCGTCCCGCTCGGCGCTCGACTTCCTGGACGCGCCGAAACGTCTCGGCTCGTTCCTGGACGGCCGGCTGATCCGGCTGCTGACCGCCCCGGCGAAGCTCGGCGGGCGGGCCGGGATGAAGTTCCTCAACGTCGGCATGTCGCTGATGACCGGCACGCTCGGCAAGCTGCTCGGCGGTCAACTCCTCAAGGACGTCCAGACGTTCGTGGCCGCGATGGACACCACCTTCGGCGGGTTCCGCACGCGCGCGGACGCGACGTACAAGCTGCTCCAGGCACCCGGGACGGCGTTCCTGGTCGTCGCGGCGCCGGAGCGGGACGCGCTGCGCGAGGCCGCGTACTTCGTGGAGCGGCTGGCGGCCGAGGAGATGCCGCTGGCCGGTCTGGTCCTCAACCGGGTCCACGGCAGCGGAGCCGCCCGGCTGTCGGCCGAGCGGGCACTCGCCGCCGCGGAAAATCTTGAGGAGCCCCGCATTGTCGATCAGGTGGGCGGGAAAGCTGGACTTCGTAACTCTCCCGACACGTACGGCAGTTCAGAGTCTCCCGCTTCATCTTCCGCTACCGAGGCATCAGCTCGTGCCACAGCTCCTGACGAAGGCTCCCCCGCCGATACGGACCAGGAGCGGTCCGCCGCCACGGACGACACGGACGATCAGCCGACCGACGACGAGCGATCCGTGGACCAACTCACCGCAAGCCTGCTCAAGTTGCACGCCGAGCGGATGCGGCTGCTCTCGCGTGAGCAGCGCACACGTGACCGCTTCACCGCACGTCACCCGGAGGTGGCCGTGGCCGAAGTGGCCGCGCTGCCCGGCGATGTACACGACCTCGCGGGGCTGCGGGACATCGGGAACCGGCTCGCGGCCGGTCGGCCGGAGCTGCCCGAGACGAAGGTCTGACGCACGCCCCGGGACGCAACTCCCCGGGCGGGTACCCCCGGGGATCGCCCGGGGTCGATCGGCCCCTACGGGACCGGCGTCAGCCCACCGCCGCGTAGTTCTCGTAGATCTCGTCGTCGTCGAGGGGGATGATGCCGACCCCTCGTTCGTACTCGATGCGCGCGGTCTCCAGTAGCCGGCGCCATGAAGTGACAGTGGGCCGCCTGCGCAGCAGTGCGCGGCGCTCCCGCTCCGTCATTCCTCCCCACACGCCGAACTCGACGCGGTTGTCGAGCGCATCGGCGAGGCACTCCGTGCGTACCGGACATCCGGTGCACACTGCCTTCGCCCTGTTCTGCGCTGCTCCTTGAACGAACAGTTCATCCGGATCGGTAGTGCGGCAGGCCGCCTGCGCACTCCAGTCGGTAACCCAGCCCATACCGGCGCCGTCCTCTCCCGAATCGAGGCTCCCCCACGGCGGCAGCGGCATATTCACCGCCGCCAGTTGAGGACGTTACGGAAGGTGGGCACAGCGCAACACCCCCTTCGGGCCCAATCTTGAATGGCCCGAACGGACTATGGGTAAGCGGCAGATCACCCGGGGGAGTGAGCTGGCGACATGCGTGACTTTCCCGGCGAAGCGGGACAGTTGACATGCGCCACAACGGGCACCAGGTGACACAGGAGGCGGATTCGGACACGCCTCCGACAAAAAACCGGGAACGACCGGAACGATTCGGGGTCGCCGGACGTATTGATACGTGACCGCGCTGCTGTGACAGTTGAGAGCAGCTTAGGCCAACGCCTATACACGTGTCCGGCGAATGAGAACGTAGGCTGCCCCCATGCCAAAAAAGCGCTCGGGTGGTGGTCTGTCCCCTCTGCAGCAGGCCGCCAAGTTCCTCGGTGTCAGTGTGCTCGCCGGTGGCCTCATGGCCGGAATCGCGATCCCGGCGGCCGGCGCGCTGGGACTCGCGGCCAAGGGGTCGGTCCAGGGGTTCGACGACATCCCGGACAGTCTGAAGAGTCCTCAGCTCAGCCAGCGCACCTCGATCCTGGACAGCAAGGGCAACCAGATCGCCTCGGTCTACTCCCGTGACCGCACGGTGGTGGAGCTCAAGGACATCTCGCCGTACATGCAGAAGGCGATCGTCGCGATCGAGGACTCGCGCTTCTACCAGCACGGCGCGATCGACCTGAAGGGCGTCCTGCGCGCCCTCAACAAGAACGCGCAGAGCGGCGGGGTGTCCCAGGGTGCCTCGACCCTCACCCAGCAGCTGGTGAAGAACTACTTCGTCGAGGAGGCCGGTGACGACCCGACGAAGGTCGCGCAGGCCACCCAGCAGACGCTCGGCCGCAAGGTCAAGGAGCTGAAGTACGCGATCCAGATCGAAGAGAAGCTCGGCAAGAAGAAGATCCTTGAGAACTACCTCAACATCACCTTCTTCGGAGAGCAGGCCTACGGCGTCGAGGCCGCGTCCGAGCGCTACTTCTCCAAGCACTCCAAGGACCTGAACCTCCAGCAGTCGGCGCTCCTCGCGGGCATCGTCCAGTCGCCCACGCGCTACGACCCGATCAACGACGAGGCCGAGGCCAAGAAGCGGCGCAACACCGTGCTGGCCCGCATGGCCGAGGTCGGCGACATCTCCAAGGCGGAGGCCCTGGCGGCCGAGAAGACCGACCTCGGCCTGAAGGTCAGCCAGCCGAAGAACGGCTGCATCACCGCGGTCAAGGGCGCCAGCTTCTTCTGCAAGTACGTCGAGAAGGTCTTCCTGAGCGACCCGGTCTTCGGCAAGACCAAGGAGGCCCGCGCGAAGATCTGGAACCAGGGCGGCCTGACGATCCGTACGACGCTGGATCCGCAGGCGCAGGACTCGGTGCAGGCCTCGCTCAAGGACCACATCTACAAGTCGGACTCGGTCGCCGCGGCGGCCACCCTCGTCGAACCCGGCACCGGCAAGATCCTCGGGATGGGCCAGTCGAAGCCGTACGGCTACGGGAAGAACGAGACCGAGTACAACTACTCGGTCAACGCCGACATGGGCGGCTCGAACTTCGGCTTCCCGACCGGTTCGACGTTCAAGCCGTTCGTCGCGGCCGCCGCGCTGGAGCAGGGCCTGCCGGCCACCCAGCAGTACCCGGCGCCGTACTCCATGGACTACCCGAGCCCCGTCTCGACCTGCAGCGGCAAGAACTGGGTCAACACGGACGGCGCGACCGTGGAGAACGAGAGCGAGTCGGAGAAGGGTCCGTACGCGCTGAAGGAGGCGATGGCCAAGTCGGTCAACACCTACTTCGTGCAGATGATCTCCGACATCGGTCTGTGCCCCGTGGTGAACATGACCAACAAGCTCGGGGTCGTACAGGGCAACGGCGACAAGATCCCCGAGGTCCCGGCCATCGCGCTCGGCTCCAAGGGCCTCTCGCCGCTGACGATGGCCTCCGCGTACGCGTCCTTCGCCAACGAGGGCACGTACTGCACGCCGATCGCCATCGAGTCCATCACCCAGAAGGTGGGCAACGAGCAGAAGTCGCTCGCCGTCCCCAAGTCAACCTGTACGCGCGCGATGAGCAAGAAGACCGCCGACACCATCAACACCGTGCTGCGCGGCGTGGTCGACTCCGGCACCGGCCAGGAGGCCGGCCTCACCGACCGCGAGAGCGCCGGTAAGACGGGTACGACGGACTCGCGCAAGAACGCCTGGTTCGTCGGCTACACCCCGAACCTGGCCGGCGCCGTCTGGGTCGGCAGCGCCAAGCAGAACGTCGAGATGACCAGCATCAGGATCGGCGGAGTCTGGCACGACCAGGTCTACGGCGCCGACACCCCCGGCCCGATCTGGAAGGACGCCATGTCCGGCGCCCTGGAGGGCAAGCAGGCCGAGTCGTTCACCCTCGTCAACATCCCCGACCCCACCAAGGACAAGGGCAAGGGCAACGACGGCGGCAAGAACGGTGACAACGGGGGCACCGCCACCGGCGGCCTGACCACCAACGGCGGCACCACCGGCACGACCGACGGCGGCACCACCCCGACCCCGACGTTCTCCCTCCCCGACGGCTTCATCCAGGGCACGTCGAACGGCGGCAAC